>QMME01000203.1 GCA_003647095.1 Deltaproteobacteria bacterium | reverse complement strand
GGCGGCCTGCATGTGCCCGAGGATCTCGATGGCGTTGAGCCAGCCGCCGCCGTAGGCGGACGAGTAGCAGCGCTCGATGTCGTAGTCTTCCAGGCACTTGTCCAGCCCGTCCAGGGCCACCGGCAGGTAGTCCACCGCCCAGTGCCCCCAGGTGGTGGGCTCGCCGTCCATGTCCACCAGGTAGAAATCGTGCTCGACGATGGTGGCCGCCAGGGCCCCGGCGTGATCGGCCAGCACGGCCCGCTCCTCGGCGTCGGCGCAGAAATCGAAAAACAGCGGGTAGCCGAAGAAGTGCCCGGTGGTCTCGTCTGAAGAGGTGTCGCTCTTCCAGTAATAGTCGTGGCCCTCGCCGGCGTAGTCTTCCACCAGCACCCACTGCGGATCGCTGGCCTTGGCGGAGAAGAGGTGGGCCTCGTCGTCGCGCACGAAAGACCGAGCCACGAAGCCGCGCTCGCGGCCGATGGCTGCAAAGCTAACCGCCGGGATGTCGATGAGCCGCATCATGCCGCGCATGGCCCGGCGGGCCTGCTGGCAGTAGGTGTCATCGCCGCTGGCGGCCGCGGCGTAGCTCCAGGCGCCCACCTGCATCTCGGTCCACAGCCCGTCGTTGTCGTGATCCCAGTGGGTGAGTGGCTGGTCGGGTTGCCAGGGATCCTCGAGCCGGCCCTCGCAGGATACGAAATCGAGCCGCCAGAACTTGTCGTTCATCGCCTCGAACAGGACCGCCTTCTGCTCCAGGGTGGTCTGCTCCAGGCGGATGCGGCTGATGCCGGCCGGGGTGGCCAGCCAGCGCGTGCCGTCGGGCTCGAGCGCCACTGCGGTGACCCGCTCGTCGGGTATCCAGCGCAGCGAGTGGTAGTGATCGACGTGCTGGAAGTCGGCCTGCACCACGGTGGCGCCGATGCCGTGGCCGAAGGCCAGGAGATCGCCTTCCGCCCATACCGAGGTGACGTCGTCGTAGGGCAGCGACCCCACGCCGGCGGTAAGCACCCGGTCGGAGCCCGTGCCCACCAGGGCGGCGCCGGCGGCGGTGCCCGCCAGCACCCCGGACTCCAGGCCGAACACCGCCCGCACGTCGTCGTCGGCGAGCTTGCCCGCGGCGCTGTCGAAGGTACCCGCCTGGGCGCCGTCCCAGCTCACCAGGCCCGCCGCCGTGGCCAGCCACACCGTGCCGGCAGCGTCGACGGCCAGGTCGCGGATGGCGGCCGTCACCGCCGCCACCGGCTCGACGGTACCCGACGACAAACGATAAAGGCCGGCCTCGGTGCCCACCCAGACGGCGTCCGAGGAGACGGCCACCGCGGTCACGGCCGCGGGGATCGCCACCATCTGGCCGGCACCACCGCCCAGGTCGACCAGCTCCACGGCGTCCTCCAGGGCCACCACCAGCTTGCCGTCGGCGCGTACCCGTCGGGCGATGTCCCGGACGGACACCTGCCCGGCCTGCAGCTGCCGGCGCTCGAAAGAAGCACCGTCGCCGGCCAGCTCGAACAGCCCGCTGGCCGTGCCCGCCCACACCCGCCCGCCGGCGACCACCAGGGCCCGCACGTCGAGATCGGCCAGCCGGTCGGTGGTGCGGAACAGCGTCGGTCGCTCCTGCAGGAAGGGGGTGTCGCTGGCCACCTGGGCGTGCTGCTCGGCCCGGTAGACGAAACCGGGATCGGGATAGCCGCCGTCGCTGCCGCCGTCGCTTCCCGAAGAGCTTCCCGAGCAGCCGAAGAGCAGGACGGGCGGCAGCACCGCCACCAGGATCATTCCGGAAAGTCGCATGTGGGCTCCTTTCTGAAAACTGTGGGCAAGTGTGACAACGACAAGGTGGTGCTGTCAACGCCGAGCGCGACTCCACCCCCAACGCTACCCATGATGCGGGCGGCGAGGGGGTGTGCTCGCACACGGAGCGAAGTGAGTATGCGAGTGCGGCCCCGAGCCGCCAACCACGCAGCTCCTGCCGGCGCGGCCGGCGCGACCGGATTACGCAAGGCGCCGGCCTGCTTAACGCCTCGCTACCCTCCGCTGCTCGGCAAGCTCGCAGCTACGGGCAGCTTCGCCTGCGCGGCCGGCGCAACCGGGGTGCCAGAGGCGCCGGCCTGCCCGACACCCACGTTGCCCATGAAGCAGGCGGCGAGGGGGTGTGCTCTGGCTGCTGCGCGAAGTGAGCACGAGAGTGCGGCCCCGAGCCGACAACCACGCAGCTCCTGCCTGCGCGGCCGGCGCGGCATCGTTGTCCGGAGTGCCGGCGGATCATTGACGCCTCGGGGTTCCGTGAATAGCTTTGACGGCGAGCTGCGACTGGAGGCACGACATGAACGATATCGAGCTGAGCTTTCCCGGCGGCATGCGGGTGGACGCCTGCATCGGCCAGTGGACCATTCGCACCGACCAGGCGAAGGAGTCGGGCGGCGACGAGTCGGCCCCGGAACCCTACCAGACCTTCCTGGCCTCCCTGGCCACCTGCTCGGGCATCTACGTGCTGCGCTACCTGCAGGTGCGTGACCTGCCCACCGAGGGGCTGCGCATGACCCAGCGCCACAGCTTCAACGAAAAGACCCACCGCCTGGAAGAGGTGGAGGTGGACATCCACCTGCCCGCCGGCATTCCCGAAAAGCACCGCCGGCCCATCGAGCGGGCGGTCAAGCTGTGCGCGGTGAAGCGCGCCATGGAAGATCCTCCCCGGTTCCGGGTGCAGCTGCACGGCTGAGAATTTGTCCTTGTATTACCATCTCCTTCGTGATTACTTCCCCTGACCAGGAGAGAAGATCTTTTCCCGGGAGGGTTGGTATGAGCGTCGTCGTTCGCCAGGCCGAGAGCAAGGCCGACCGCAAGAAGTTCGTGCTGCTGCCCTGGAAGCTGTACCGCAACGATCCGCGCTGGGTGCCGCCGCTCGTCATGGACCGGCTGGAGACCCTCGACGAGAAGAAAAACCCCTTTTTCGAACACGGCCGGGCGGCGCTGTTCCTGGCCGAGCGCGACGGCGAGGTGGTGGGCCGGATCACCGCTCACAGCAACACCCTGCACAACGAGTACCACAAGGACAAGACCGGGTTTTTCGGCTTCTTCGAGTGCGTCGACGACGAGACGGTGGCCCGGGCGCTGCTGGAGCGGGCCGAGGACTGGCTGCGGCAACAGGGGCACGACCGGGTGCTGGGGCCGGAGAACTTCTCGGTCAACGAGGAGGTGGGCCTGCTGGTGGAAGACAAAGAGGGCCCGCCCATGATCATGTGCACCTACAACCCCCCCTATTACGCCCGGCTCATCGAGACCGGCGGCTACGAGAAGGCCAAGGACCTGTTCGGCTGGGCCTACCAGGTGGGCGACGTGCCCGATGCCCCGCGGCAGATCGCCGGGGCGGTGGAGAAGCATCCCGGACTGGTGGTGCGCCAGGCCGATCCCAAGCACATGGAGCGCGACGTGCGCATCGTGCGCGACATCTTCAACTCCGCCTGGAGCCGCAACTGGGGCTTCGTTCCCTGGACCGAGGCAGAGGTCAAGCACTCGGCCAAGATGATGAAGATGATCATTGTCCCAGAGCTGACCGCCATCGCCGAGGTGGACGGCCAGCCGGCGGGGATGATGCTGGCCTTTCCCAACCTGCTCGAGGCCATCAAGGACCTCAACGGCCGGCTGTTTCCCACCGGCATGCTCAAGCTGGTCTGGCGGGTGATGCTGGGCCGTTACAAGTTCCAGGCGGCGAGGCTGTTTCTGCTGGGCGTCAAGCCCGAGTTCCGGGGCAGCGTGCTGGGCGGCCTCAGCGTGCTGCTCTACGTCAAGGCCCACGAGGGCGCTCTCAAGGTGGGCATCAAGGGCGGCGAGCTGGGCTGGACGCTCGAGGACAACGAGAAGATCAACCAGGGCATCCAGTTCATGGGCGGCCGGCTGGCCAAGATCTACCGCGTCTACGGCAAGGATCTCTAGTCGACAACTCGATCCGCTACCCGGCCGCGCCGCCCGGTCAGGCGACGTCGAGGCTGATGCGAATGGCGGTGTCGACCTGATTCATTTTTTTCACCGAAAGGGCTCCGAGGCGGTGGCGCAGTCGGGACTTGTCCACGGTGAATACCTGGGCCAGGTTGACCATGGAGGGCTTCAGGAGACCTGCCTCGCCGGATTCGAGGACGACGGTGAATGGAAATCTCTTGATGGTGGAGGTGATTGCCGCAACGATGGTGGTCCGGGAGTGGTGGTTGCCGACATCGTTCTGGATGACGAGCACGGGCCGTAGCCCTGTTTGTTCGCTGCCTCGTCCCCCTCCCAGGTCGATGGTCCACACATCTCCCCGCCGGGGGGCGGTCATTCGAGAGCCTCTCGCACGGCCGGCAGGAAATCCTCTGCGTCCGACGGTGCCTGCCCGGCCAGCTCCCGGTAGCCCCGCTCGAGATCCTGCTCCAGCCGGCGTCTCTGCCATAGGCGCAGGGCCTCCTCCACCACCCGGCTTACGGATGTCCGGGTGCGCGCCGCCTGTTCCCTGAGGAGCCTGTCGAGGCTGGAGTCAATACTTACCGTGACCTTGGTCCTGGTCGCCATTTCCCTCTCCCTGGCGGGCCGTCATCATTGCCTGCCAATAGCACGAACAACATGCATACCACAAGTAGGAAAAAAGTTCCACCAAGATCTTCCTACTCCATGGTTTCCGTACCCGGTGCCAGCCGCTTGTTTCTTGACGCGGCTGGTGGACTTATCTTTGCGATCTCAAAGGTTCTTTCGCGGCGGGGGCGGGTGGGGCTCCGGCAGCAGCTCCGGCGCGATGCGCAACCGCGGCGCCCAGGACGCGTCCTGCCGGTACAGTGCCCGGTAGACGGCGGTGAAAGAGATGACCTTGCGCACGTACCGGCCCGTCTCCAGGTAGGGGATTTCCTCCACGAAGGTGTCGGCCTGGTCGTCGCCCAGGCCGGCCAGCCACCTGTCGACGGCGCCGCTGCCGGCGTTGTAGGCCGCCAGCGCCAGCGGCAGGCTGCCGCAGTAGCGGTCCAGCAGGTCGCCCAGGTGGGCGGTGCCCAGGCGCACCGCCCGCTCGGGCCGCAGCAGCTGCCAGAAGCGGAAGCTGCGCAGGCGCAGGCGGCGCGCCGTGCGCCGGGCGGTGCGCCGCACCAGCTGGGTCAGTCCCAGGGCGCCGGCCGGGGAGCGGGCCCGCGGCCGGAAGGAGCTTTCCGCCCGTACCAGCGCGTAGGCCAGTTCCGGTTCCACCCGTTCATCGCGGTCCGGGCCCTCGATGACCCCGGCGAAGGCCCGGGGGTAGGCCAGGCGGGCGGCCGCCAGCGCCCGGGGCGAGGGGAAGCCGGGTACCCCGGCGGAGAAGGGCAGGGGTGCGCTCCACACCGCGGCGCTGGGCTCGCCCGCCTGCAGCCACAGCCGGGCCAGCTCCAGGCGATCGGCGTACGACAGCCGCCGCCGGTCGAGCGCCAGCAGGGTGGCCCTGGCCTCCAGGGACAGGCCCAGCTCCAGGTAGGAGCGGGCGGCCTGCAGCTCCACGTGCATGGAAGTGGGGCCGACCAGGGAGGATACCGGGTTCAACAGGACCTGCTGCCAGGGTGGTCGAGCACCACACTCGCGCAGGCGCGCCGCCGCCAGGACGGCATAGTAGCCGAGGGGCCGTTCCTCGATTACCTGGACGAGATCGGATACCGCCCCGGCCCGGTCACCGGCCAGCAGGCGGAATCGCGCCCGCCAGTAGCGGGCCCGCTGGTGTATGTCGAAGCCGTCCCGCGGCGGCGTGTGCTGCTGCCAGGACTGCTCGCCGCCGGCGCCGCCGTCCTGCCCGGGGCCGGCCTCCGCGGCGGGGTCTGCGGGCTCGCGTGCCTGCCGGTCGTCGCCGTCGCCGGAGGGCTTGTCTCGCTCGGCCGCGGGGGCCAGGTCGACCTCGGGAGGAGCGGACTCCTGGCCGGTTTGCGGGCCGCCGGCCAGCACCGCCTCCAGCAGGGCCAGGGCCCGGTCCGCCTCGCCGTGCCGGCCCGCCTGCCAGGCCAGGGAGAAACGGGCCTGCAGGGCCACCAGGCCGTCGGGGCGCAGGGAGACGGCCCGCCGCAGCCAGCCGCTGGCTTCCTGCTGGCGCCCGCGCCGCAGCAGCATCTTTCCCCCCAGCAACAGGGCCCAGGCGGCGGCCTCGCTGCCGGGCCACAGCCGGGCCACCTGGGAGTAGGCCTGCAGGGCCGCGGGGAAGCTGTAGCGGGCGGTCAGCGAGGCCAGGTCGAGCGCGGCCCGGGCCCGCTGCGAGACGTCCTCGGCCCGGCGCCGGACCCGCCGCAGCAGGCGCCGGGCGGTGCGGAACCAGCGAAAGCGCACCGCCAGCTCGGCGGCCAGCAGGTCGGCGGAACAACGCCAGGGCCCGGATGCCGGGCCCGGTGCCAGCCGGCGCAGGCGCAGCAGGCGCCACAGGTCCCGTCGCCCGCGGGGGTGGTGGGCCAGCAGGGCGAGCCGCTGCAGAAGCCGCCCGCCCTCTGCCGGTGCCGCCCGGATCTTGCGGGCGGCCAGTTGCTCGAGCGCCGCGCCCGCCTGCTTGCCGGCCGGGGTGGCCGGCCACAGGGCGGCGGCCAGCCGGTAGTTCGTGGCCGCCCGGCGCAGCTCGTCCCGGGCGGCCGCCCGGTCACCGGCGCGGGACAGGCGCGCGGCCCGCTGCCGGTGGCAACGGGCCAGCAGGTTGAGCGCCCGGCTTTCGGCGGGACGGCGTTCGAGCCGGCGCGCGGTCTCGGCGGCCAGGCTGCAGGCTCGTTCCAGGTGTCCGGAGCGCAGCAACAGGCGCAGCAGCGCGAAGCGGGCGGACGGGCCGTAGCGTCCCTGCAGGCCCACCCGCACCAGCAGCTGCTCCGCCCGGCGCCGGTCGGCCGGCTTGCGGGGGTGATCCGCCAGCAGCATGCCCAGCAGGGCCTCCAGGTGATGGCGCAGGCCGGCGGGCAGCAGGTCGAAGTCGGTGTCGGCGGCGGTGCCGATGGCCTCTGTGAAGCGACCGGCCCGCTGCAGGGCCAGGACCTTCAGAAACAGCAGCAGCCCTTGCTGAAGCGGCGAAGGTGAGGCGGCCTCCAGCGCCTGGTCGACCAGGGCGGCGGCCCGGGCAAGCTGGCCCGCGGCCAGGGCGGCGGCCACCCGGCGAGCCGCCGCTCGCGGCGCCGGCGGTCTTGCCGGGGCGGCAGAAGCTGCCGGCCCGCCGAGCAGCAACAGGACAAGCCCTGCAGCTACGCAAGCAACTGCAGGGATTC
>QMME01000202.1 GCA_003647095.1 Deltaproteobacteria bacterium | reverse complement strand
GGCGGCGGAGCATTCGCTGGCAGAGTACCTGCCCCTGGCCGTGGGCAACCGCTGGACTTACCAAACCTCGTTCCAGGGGCAACCCCAGGCCGACCTGGTGGTGGAGATCGTCAAGCGCCGGGGTGACGTGTTCATCGACAACCGGCCACGTCCCAGCCACCTGACCATAGACGGCCAGGGTATCCGCGACGGCAATCGTCGTTACCTGCTCAAGGCGCCGCTGGCCACCGGCACGCGCTGGATGAGCGTGGCCGATGTCAGGACGGTGGAGCACTACCGCATCCTGGAGGTGGGCCGCAAGGTGACGGTGCCCGCCGGCAACTTCGACGACTGCGTGGTGGTACGCATGGAGGTACGCCTGAACGAGAAGCGGGCCGTGCAGAACGACATGACCTTCGCCCCGGGAGTGGGTATCGTGCGCATCGCCACCAGGTTGCTGGACGGCTCCCGGGAGATTCCCCAGGCGGACATGCGGTTGAAGGACGTGAAACTGGCAGCCAGCGGCCGCTGAGACCTGCCAGCGATGCCGGCCCGGCCGCCGGCAGGGGAGGGAAAACCTATTCCCAGCGGTAGGGCAACGCCGCCTGCGAGGAGACCAGCTTGCCATCCTGGCGCCGGCGCACGATGGTGTCGTGTTCCCATTCCGGCCCCCCGGGACGGGGATAGTCCATGTTGTAGTGCAGGCCGCGTGATTCCTTGCGCTGCCGGGCGCAGTGAATGACCAGCTCGGCCACGGTGGAGATGTTGCGCAGCTCCACCAGGTCGGGCGTAAGCAGGAAGTTCCAGTAGTACTCGCGGATTTCTTCGCGAATCATCTCCACGCGCCGCCAGGCCCGCTCCAGGCGCCGGTCGCTGCGAGCGATACCCACGTAGTTCCACATCAGGCGTCGCACCTCTTCCCAGTTCTGGCTGACGACGACGTTCTCGTCGGAATCGGTTGCCTCGCCCGGGTCCCAGGGGGCCACCGGGGTCAAGGGCGACGGGCAGCGCTGCAACCAGTTGCGGGCATCGACGGCGGCCAGGCGGCCGAAAACCACCGCCTCCAGCAGGGAGTTGGAGGCCAGGCGATTGGCCCCGTGGAAGCCGGTACCGGCCACTTCGCCGATGGCGTACAGCCCCGGCAGGCTGGTGCGGCCCCTGATGTCGGTGCGTACCCCGCCGCAGAAGTAATGCGCCGCCGGCACGACCGGCAGGGGCTGGCGGCGCATGTCGAAACCGAGTTCCAGGCAACGTTGGTGAATATTGGGAAACCGCCGCACCAGGAAATCGCCATCCAGGCCGGTCATGTCCAGCAGGACGTAATCGTCACCGCGCTTCTTGAGTTCGAAGTCTATCGCCCGTGCCACCACGTCGCGCGTGGCCAGGGGACCGCGCGGGTCATAGCGGTGCATGAACTCACTGCCATCGGCAAGCAGCAGGCGTCCGCCCTCCCCGCGCAGGGCCTCGGACAAGAGGAAGGACTTGGCCCGGGGATGGAACAGGCAGGTAGGGTGGAACTGCACGAACTCCAGGTTGACCATTTCCGCCCCGGCCCGGCAGGCCATGGCCATGCCGTCGCCGGTGGCAACGTCCGGGTTGGAAGTGTAGAGGTATACCTTGCCGGCACCACCCGTGGCCAGGATGGTGGCCTTCCCGCAGAGGACCACCACCCGGCCACTTTCGACGTCCAGGGCGTACACTCCGCATACCAGTCGAGCCGGTTGCCGCCCGGGCCGGTTCTCCACGATCAGGTCCACCGCCAGGTGGTTTTCCACCAGGCGGATGTTTTCATTGGCTTCCGCGGCCTGCAACAGCACCTGCATGATCTGGTGCCCGGTGAAATCACCGGCGTGCAACACCCGGCGATGGGAGTGGCCACCCTCGCGACCGAGGTCGAAACGGCCGTTGCCGCGGCCGTCCCTGGTGCGCGTGAATTCGACGCCCAACTCGAGCAACTCGTTGATGGCCTCGGGACCCATCTCGATACACTTGCGAACCACCTGGGGATGGCAGAGCCCGGCGCCGGAACGCAGGGTGTCCTGCTCGTGGGAGGCGAAGGAATCTTCCTCGGCGATCACCGTGGCGATGCCACCCTGGGCCCGGTCGGAGGCGGACTCGCCGCGGTCGGTCTTGGTCAGCACCAGGACCGATCCGTGTCGCGCGGCATGCAGGGCGAAGGTAAGCCCTGCCAGGCCGCCGCCGATGACCAGGAAATCAACCGATTCGGTGATATTGGCGCCCGTGCTCACTGCGGCCGCTCCTTCCCCGGCCTGTATATCCCGCTGCCGGACAGCGGTCAAACCCGGAGCCGGCGGAAAGGTTGCTTTTTTGCCGCCCGCCCGGCCTTCGTGCTAGCATGATGTCACTCGGGGCGCGGAGGACGCCTGGCGATGAAGGTATTGGAGCGAGTGCTGCCATTGCTGCTGCTGGCCGGGCAACCGGCGGTTGCCGCTGACGAAATATATCAGTACGTGGATGCCAGCGGCGTGGTTCATTTCACCAACGTGCCCGGTGACGATCATCCCTACCAGCGCCTGGAGGAGCGACGCGCTCGGCGGCGGCGCTCCCGGCGGGTACGTTTCCGGCGGCACCGGGCTCGCCACTTCCGTGATGACCGGGCCTGGAAGCCCTACCTGCCTTACTTGCGGGAGGCCGCTCGCCGTTACAACATTCCCATCGAACTCCTCAAGGCCGTCATGGCCGTGGAGAGCAACCTGCGTCCGGCTGCCGTTTCCCCGGTGGGGGCCCTGGGCCTGATGCAGTTGATGCCGGAGACGGCGCAGTTGATGAGGGTGACCAATCCCTTCGAGCCCCGGCAGAGCATCCTGGGAGGGGCCCGCTTCCTGAGATACCTGGCCAATCGCCTGGACAACGACCTGGTGTTGACGGTAGCCGCCTACAATGCCGGGTTGCGGGCGGTGCTCAAGTATGACGGGATACCTCCCTTTGCCGAGACCAGGCGCTACGTGAAACGGGTCATTCGTCTCTATGATGCTTTTCGGGCCGCCGGCGAGCGCACTCCCGGGCGGAAGGGGGAGTTGCTGGCCAATGAGTGAAACCGACCCAGGCCAGTCCACTCCTTCTGCTTCTGCCTGGGATGCCCCCGGGGAGAACCGGGAAGAGGAGTTTCTGTTCCATTTCAACCGGGGCGGAGACCTGTTGCAGCGTGGCCGCGAGGACGAGGCCCGTTTTCACCTGGAACAGGCCGCCCGCCTGGAACCCGGCAACGCCAAGTGCCAGAACCTGCTGGGGTTGCTGGCCTACCGCCAGGATCGCCTGGAAGAGGCGATTTCCATCTACGACGGGTTGCTGGAGCGATATCCCGGCGATGAATCCCTGTCGCTGAACCTGGCCACGGTGCTGATCAAGGCCGGGCAGTCGGCGCGGGCAGAAGAATTGCTGTCTACATTGTTGGAGAACAATCCCTCTCACCGGCGGGCCCAGGCCATGCTGCAGGCACTGCGCGGGAAGGACGGGCAGGAGCGGGCCCCGGGAGCGGTTTTGCCGGCAAGCGGGGAGCGGGCGGAAGGGCTCGGCCCCATGGACTGGCAGGAGCCCTTCCGGAGACAGGGCTCGGCGACCGCCGGGGAGAGTGGAAACGAGCAACCGGAAGCAGCCGTTACCAGGGCCGGTCCCTTCATCGTCGAACCCGCCGGGTTGCTGGTGGAGGGAGTCGAGGACTTCTGCTGTCGCCTGGACCACCTGGTGCAGGTGCAGGGAGAATTCGAGTACCAACCGCTGCGGAAGCGTTACCGGGGGCAGGATACCAGGTGGTTGTTCGGAGGTGGCTCCCGGGTGATGTGCCGGGTGCAGGGACTGCACCGGGCCTTCTTTATTTCCCCCCCTGGCGGCGGCTACCAGCTGGTGGAACTGGCCGCTGAAGCCGGCTTCTTCCGCGAGGAGAATGTCATTGCCTTCGCCGGTGGGCGGCAGTGGGAGAACGGTCGCCTGAGGGCAGGTGGGGACGGCAACGACATGCACGTTTTTCACATGACCGGTCCGGGCGTACTGGTCCTGGCATGTCGCCGGGGTCGCTGGTTTCCGGTGGCGGAGGAGCAACCCCTGCGAGTGAAGATGTCGGCATTGCTGGGCTGGCGGGGAGAGCTGGAACCTTCATTGCTGCAGCAGCAAGTTGGCCATGAAGATGTCTGGGCGCTGCTGCAGGGCAGGGGTGCCGTGTTGCTGGGCAATCCCTGAGACCGGGAGGAAGTGGTCGTGTCTGGAAACCTGAAGAAAGAGTTTTTCAACCTGCCCAACACGCTGACCATGTGTCGCATCCTGATCATTCCCGTGGTGCTGGTTTTCATCACTTTCGAAAGCCGCATCAACTGCTTCATCGCCGCCGGTCTGTTCGCCCTGGCATCCATAACCGACTACCTGGACGGCTGGCTGGCCCGCCGCCGCGGTTTGATCACCGTGCTGGGCAAGTTCCTCGACCCCCTGGCCGACAAGCTGATCGTCGCCTCCACCCTGGTGATGTTGATTCCCCTGGGACGGATTCCCGCCTGGGTGGTGGTACTGTTGCTGGCCCGGGAGCTGGCCATCACCGGACTGCGGGGGATTGCCTCCTCGGAGGGACTGGTCATTGCCGCCAGCCAGGGAGGCAAGTGGAAGACGGCCTTTCAGCTGGTGGGTATCCTGGCCCTGATCATCCACTACCCCTACCCGGTGGCCATCATTACTCCGGGACTGCACAACCTGGTGACCGGTACCTGGCTGCACCGCTTGCTGGCCTCCTGGGGGGTAGCCGTCAGGCCCTGGGTCGATTTCCACGTGGTGGGCATGTGGTTGATCTACCTCTCCCTGTTCTTCTCCATATTCTCCGCCAGCCAGTACGTGGGCGGATTCATCCGCGAGATGCTCCGGAGGGAGAAGCGGGCCGAAAACGCATGAGATTGTCATGGTTCCACCGGAAGGCGGCCGGCAGGCATGGCCCGGTCGAATGCTGCTGTTGCTTTTGGCATACTGCGGTATAATTAACGTGGATGAGGGAGAAGGGATGAAAATGGCCGGGTCCCGATTCAACAGCGTTTACATGACGGAACTGCGGAAGGAAATGGAGCGCCTGGGCGAGAAGGAGTTCGCCCGGCTCCATTCCCATCCCTACCTGGTGGTGGTCTTTACACCTCCCAGCGAGTTTGACGACGACGATGAGAGCACGGTGAGAACGGTGCACAGTGGCAAGTTCCAGCTGGCGGAGTTGGCACAACCTCCGTCCAAGCAGGTGATACCGGTGGTGCTCAGCGGACGTGGTCGGCTGCGGGACAAAGTCGTGCTGGGACGGTTGGACTCCTGTGACATAATCATTCGTGCCAGCAAGATCTCCCGCCAGCATGCGGCCTTTTTCGAAAAACGCCGCAGCTGGTGGTTGGAGGACCAGGGTTCGGCAAACGGCACCCGGCTCAACGGCACCCGGCTGGAACCGGGACAGCCGGCCAAGCTGAAAAGCGGCGACATGGTGGCCATGTGGAAGTTTCTCTTCCAGTTTGTCGAGGCGGAGCCGTTCCGGGTCATGCTGCGGGCGATGTCGTGAAACACTTCCCGGTGTTTTTGCTTGACATCCAGTCGTGTCTGATCAAAAAAAGTGGCCCGTTGTGCGGGTGTAACTCAGTGGCTAGAGTGCAACCTTGCCAAGGTTGAGGTCGAGGGTTCAAATCCCTTCACCCGCTTTTTTATTTGGCGCCATAGCCAAGTGGTAAGGCAGAGGTCTGCAAAACCTTTATCGCCGGTTCGAATCCGGCTGGCGCCTTGGCGATGCGGGCCGGTGCCGGATCGGGCCCGCATTATCGGTCGATGAGACCTGCCACTAAGCCGGGGTGGGTATAACGCATGCAACTCCGAAAAAAGGCCGTGATGATCGTCGACGATGACGTCGGCCGGCGCAAGCGCGTCTACGACGTGCTCAAGATCACCGGCTTCGACATCTTCTCCGCCGCCAGCGGTGACGAGGCCCTGGGACGCCTGCCCCGGGAAAAACCGCGCCTGGTGGTGGTTAACACCACCTCGCCGGGCACCATGGGAAACGATTTCATCCGCCGCCTGCGCACTTACGGCATGGGGCAGAAGATGATCGTCATCGGCATGACCACCGACGAGGATGGCGAGAAGGAAAAGGCCCGGCAGGCCGGAGCCGACGAGCTGCTGTCGGAGTTGTTTTCCCCGTTCAGCCTGGTGGAGATGGTGTCCAATCACCTGGGCATTGAGCGCATCGAGATCCCCAAGGGGGAGTTCGAGAAAAGAAGGGAAGTCGTCGAAGAACTGGCCCAGAGCTACCGGCAGCACAAGCACTCCCATAAAGACCAGCCGCCCAAGGTACAGCTCATGTTGCCGGGAGGCAGGGACCTGGGCACCCTGCTGTTGACCGAAGACGCCGGCCGCGGCCGGACCTGAACCCGACCTGACCGCTTCAGGCGCGACGGCGCCGGGCCATGGCGAAGGCCATCTGCCGCCGGGTGCGCCTTACCGATGACAGGAACCCTTCGAGATAGGCCTGGGGTACGAATCTCTCGTCGCGGGTACGGTAGCTGGCGGCACGTTCCTCCAGCCAGCCGGCATTGGCCTGGCCGAAGATGTCGCGCTGGCCGACCTCCTCGGGATGCAGCATGGCCACCGACTGGATCTCGTTGGAGCGGGCCCTGGCCGACCATGCCTGCCCGTCCGCTTCCCCCAGCAGGAAGCTGCCCTCGAAGTCCTGGTATGCCCTTTCGATCATCTGCCCCTCCTTAGGCATGAGAATTGGACAACCCTCAGAGATTGCGTTCCAGAAACTGCCAGTAGGCACCAATGGCCGCCACCCAGCCCTGCAGGTAGCCGTCCCGGTCGAAATCCGCGACCGCGGCCCGCGATTCGAGTCCCTCGCGCAAGGGCCCGGGTGGAGCCGACAGCAGGCGGCGCAGCCTGCGGGCCGCGTTTGCCGAGCCCAGCAGGCGAACCTGTGCGTACGATGCCTCGTGTTCCAGCCAGTCGCGTGCCTCCTGCAGGCCGTGCTGGAACCACTGGCGGGATTCCCGTTCCTGCTGCCGGGCCATGCGGTCGAGAAATCTTCCCAGGCGTTCGACCTCCAGGGGCAGGTCGTGCAACCGGCGTATCTGCCTGTCCAGGGCCTGCTGGCATACCCTGGAGATGTTCAGGGAACGACGCACCCGTGGATCCGATAATTTCTCCTTTAGATCCAGCGGAATAGATATAGTTATGCGTGGCATGTGAATACATAATATTAGTAAGTAATTTACGTATCACCGGGAAGCCTGGCTGTCAAATTTTCTGCCGTTTTTTTTTTCGGTGTAGG
>QMME01000201.1 GCA_003647095.1 Deltaproteobacteria bacterium | reverse complement strand
GGGCCCGGGAGACGGCCGAGCGGGTGTTCGCCCGCCTGGCGGAGGCCGAGGCCCGGGTGCACGGCAGCGGCGTCGAGGAGGTGACCTTCCACGAGGTGGGAGCGGTCGATTCCATCGCCGACATCGTCGGCTGCGCCCTGGCCCTGGAGCAGCTCGGCGCGGAGCTGGTGACCGCCTCGCCGCCGCCGCTGGGCTCGGGGGTGGTCGACAGCCAGCACGGACCCCTGCCGGTACCGGCCCCGGCCACCCTGGAGCTGCTGCGCGGGCTGCCGGTGCGGCACCTGGAGGTGGACGCCGAGCTGACCACCCCCACCGGCGCCGCCCTGGTGGCGGAGCTGGCCCGGGTCGGTTCCTGGCCGGAGATGACGGTGGAGCGCATCGGCTACGGGGCCGGCAGCCGCCGCCTGCCGGGGCGTCCCAACCTGCTGCGGGCGGTGCTGGGCCGGGCCCGCGAGGAAGACGGCGGGGAGGAGATCCTGCTCGAGGCCAACATCGACGACATGAACCCGGAGTTCCATCCCTACCTGCTGGAGCTGCTGCTGGCCGCCGGGGCGCACGACGTCTGGCTGCAGCCCATCACCATGAAGAAGGCGCGCCCGGCGGTGACGCTGTCGGTGCTGTGCGCGCGCGGGCGGCTGGCGGAGCTGTCGGGCATCATCTTCCGCGAGTCCACCACCATCGGGCTGCGTTACCAGCGGGTGGAGCGGCTCAAGCTGGAGCGCCGCCGGGAGCAGGTGCAGACCCCCTGGGGGGCGGTGACCGTCAAGCTGGCCGGGGAGGGCGGGCGCATCTACACCGCCGCGCCCGAGTACGAGGACTGCCGGAGGCTGGCCCGGCAACACGGGGTGCCCCTGCGCCGGGTGTACGAGGCCGCCCGGCAGGCCTGGAAGCGACACCATGACGACTGAGACGCTGCTGGGCGAGGTGGACCTGTACCTGTTCGGGCAGGGCCGGCACCTGCGCCTGTACGAGAAGCTGGGGGCGCATCCCGGCAGCCGCGCCGGGCGGGCGGGTACCTGGTTCGCGGTGTGGGCGCCGGCGGCGCGGCGGGTGAGCGTGGTGGGGGACTTCAACGACTGGGAACCGGGGCGCCGGCCGCTGCAGCCGCTGGGGGAGTCCGGGGTGTGGCAGGCGTTCGTGCCCGGGGTGGAGCGCGGCGCCCTGTACAAGTTCGCCATCGAGACCGGCGACGGCCGGCTGGTGTACAAGAGCGATCCCTTCGCCCTGGCCATGGAGCTGCGCCCGGCCACGGCGGCGCGGGTGGTGGGGCTGGGCGACTTTCGCTGGAGCGACGGCGAGTGGCTGCAACGGCGCGCCCGGCGCGACCTTTTGCGCGAGCCGCTGGCCATCTACGAGGTGCACCTGGGTTCCTGGATGCGCGATCCCGGGCAGGGCAACCGCTGGCTGGGCTACCGGGAGCTGGCGCCGCGGCTGGTGGACCATTGCCGCGAGCACGGCTTCAACTACCTGGAGCTGATGCCGGTGGCCGAGCACGCCTACGATCCCAGCTGGGGCTACCAGGTCACCGGCTACTACGCTCCCAGCAGCCGCTGGGGCGAACCGGACGACCTGCGCGCCTTCATCGACGAGTGCCACCGCCACCAGATCGGCGTCATCCTCGACTGGGTGCCGGCCCACTTTCCCCGGGACGACTTCGCCCTGCGCCGCTTCGACGGCACGGCGCTGTACGAGTACGCCGATCCCCGCCGGGGCGAGCACAAGGACTGGGGCACGCTGGTGTTCGACTACGGGCGCAACCAGGTGCGCAACTTCCTGCTGGCCAACGCCCTGTACTGGCTGGAGCAGTTCCACGCCGACGGCCTGCGCGTGGACGCGGTGGCCTCCATGCTCTACCTGGACTACAGCCGGGGCCCGGGCGAATGGCTGCCCAATCGCTACGGCGGCAACGAGAACCTGGAAGCCATCGATTTCCTGCGCGAGCTCAACCGCGAGGTGGGGGCGGCCTGGCCCGGGGTGATCACCGTGGCCGAGGAGTCCACCGCCTTTCCCGGGGTGACCCGGCCGGTGCACCTGGGCGGGCTGGGTTTCCACTTCAAGTGGAACATGGGCTGGATGAACGACACCCTGCGCTACTTCCGGCTCGACCCGGTGCACCGCAAGTACCACCACAACGACATCACCTTCAGCATGATGTACCAGTACTCGGAGAACTTCATCCTGCCGCTGTCGCACGACGAGGTGGCCCAGGGCAAGGGCTCTCTCTACGACAAGATGCCCGGCGACCACCGCCAGCGGCTGGCGCAGCTGCGCCTGCTGTACACCTACCAGTTCACCCACCCGGGCAAGAAGCTGCTGTTCATGGGGGCCGAGTTCGGCCAGGGACGGGAGTGGAACTTCGACGCCTCGCTGGACTGGCACGAGGCGGCCGAGCCGGAGCGGGCCGGGCTGCAGCGCTTCGTCAGGGACCTGGGGCGGCTGTACCAGCGGGAGCCGGCCCTGTGGGCGGCCGACCCGCAGCCGGAGGGATTCTTCTGGCTCGACTGCCACGATGCCGACAACAGCGTGCTCGGCTACGTGCGCTGGGGCTCCGGGCGCGAGCTGGTGGTGGTGCTCAACTTCACCCCGGTGGCCCGGCCCGGCTACCGGCTGGGGGTGCCCCGGCCGGGCCGCTGGCGCGAGCTGCTCAACTCCGACGCCGCCTGCTACGGCGGCTCCAACGCCGGCAACCTGGGCGTGGTGGAGACGCGGCCGCAACCGGCCCACGGCCAGGCCCAGAGCCTGGAGCTGTACCTGCCTCCGCTGGCGGCGCTGGTGCTGCGTCCCGCCGACCTGCCCGAGCCGGAATGACCCCACCTTCCCCGGGGGACAGGCCCGGCCGGATTTTCTGCACAACCTCCCGTTTTACAAGGATAATATCTCCAACCCCCGCGGGGACAGGCCCAGCCCGCATGGCCGCGTAACACACTGATTGTCAAGGTGATTCTGCCGGCAACCCGCGGGGACAGGCCCGGCGGCTACAGCCCCTGGATCAGGTAGAGGAAGACCGGCAGGGGGCAGCGCAGCTTGAGCCGGCCGACGCTGTCGATGAGCCGGCGGCGGCCGAAGCCCCGGGCCGGCGGACCCTGCGGGGGCAGCAGCGGCGACAGGTAGACGGCGCCGCGACTGCGCCGGCGCGGGCACAGCCGGCGCAGCGTCTCCACCAGCGACTGCTCCTGCAGCCGCAGCAGGCGCGGCTCCGGCGGCAGCACGAAGTTGGCGCTGATCTCCAGGTTTACGAAGCGCTGGTTTATCTCCAGCAGGCGGGCCAGGGCCCGCTCCACCCGGGCCGGCGTCAGCGGCTTGCCCAGCCGCTCGAGGATCTCCGGGTGGGCCGATTCCAGGCCGATGTTGACGTGCACCTGGAAGGGCAGCGCGGCCAGCTGCCGCCAGCCTTCCTCGCTCACGGAAAGCAGCGCATCGGCGCTGGCAAACAGCACCAGCAGGCGCGGGGCGAGGTGGCTGCCGGCCAGCTCGAGCACCTCCCAGGCGCGGCGGGCGGCCTGGACCACCAGCTCCCAGCCGGCGGCCAGGCCGTCGTGGTTGCCGGCGAACACCCCGGCGTACTCGGGCAGGTCGGCGCCCAGCAGCCGGCGCAGGCGCTCGAGCTGGTCGGCGACGTCGTCGGGCGAGCGCGGCCGCAGCCGCCCCGGCGATTCCAGGCAGCAGAAGCGACAGCCGTACAGGCAGCCGTCGGCGACGGTGAGGGGAACGACGTCGTAGTCCAGGTGGCGGGCCTCGGGGGGGAGCACGGCCAGCCGCCCGCCGCAGATGTCGTGCAGGCGCCGGGCCCGGCGAGCCAGGCCGGCCGGGGTGTGGCGGGAGATAGCTTCCAGCGTGGCCGCCAGCCGCGGCGGGGCCCGCCCGGCCAGCCGGCCCAGGCGCTCGGGCAGGGAGGCGAACCACTCCAGGGCGGCGCGGACGCGCTCGTCGGCGAAGGGACGCGGGTCCAGCGGGGAGTTGGAGGGGTAGGCCGGGCAGGGCAGCTGGTGCTCGCCGTAGAGGGAGAACAGGCCCTCGTAGTCTCCGGCCGAGTAGTAGATCCAGTCGTCGCCGAGGGTGTGCTTGAGCCACTCGCCCGGGTGGGGCCAGTGGCGTTCGCCGTGTCCCCACAGGTACTTGACCGCCCCGCTGGGCAGGAAGCGGCAGCGGTAGGGTCCCTCGCCCACCTGGCAGAAGGTGCCGTAGTGGACCGGGTAGCTGGCCTTGAGGGGGCGGCGCGCACCGGCCACCCGTTCCACGATCTCGAAGTCGCCCAGTCGCAGCGCGTCCATTTCCGGCGGCTACCATGGGCCAGTTCCGCCTCGCCGTCAAGCGCACCGGCCCGGGGCTCAATGCAGGAAGGCGGGGACTCCACCCAGCGGGCCGTAGAGCCGCGCCATCTGCTCGTAGAGGGGACGTCCGAGGAGGAAACGATAAATGGAGTCGCACTTGGCGGCGGGATCGATGTCGCGGAAACGGTCCGGAAAGACGATCTTGCCCACCGCGTAGGCGTCGCAGATCATGGTGCCGATGTTCGTCAGGTACCAGTTGTAGGGGTGGAGCAGGTGGACCGACTTTCTCCTGAAGGCCTGCAGGGCCCGGTAGTAGGAGCGGTTCTTGCGGTAGTCCTGCTCCAGCAGGTGGCTGCCGCCGGCGTCCACGAACAGCACCGGGGGATCCCAGGTGAGGATGTCTTCCCGGTCCACGAACAGGTGCCCGCCGTGGTTCCGCCGGCCCGCCAGGTTGTCGATCCCCAGCCAGGCGAATGGAGTGTAGGCCGCCTCGCTGCTCTCGATGCCGTGGGTGCCCCGGTAGCCGATGCAGCCGACGTAGGCGGCGGGGCGCCGGCCCCGGGTCCCTCCCCGGGCCGCCAGGTCGGCCTGTTGCCCTTCGATGAAGGAGAGAACGGCCGCGGCCCGGCGCTCGAGGCCCAGTACCCGGCCCGCCAGGCGCAGTGACCGGTAGGCGCTCTCGTCGAAGGACAGGTCGCTTCCGTAGCTGAGGACGATGACCGGGACGCCGCTTCTTTGCTGCAGCAGGTCGGCCTTGCGGGCACCCAGGTAGGTGATGAAGATCACCTCCGGCTCGAGGGCGAGAATGGTCTCCAGGTCGGGAATCCTGTTGATGGCCCCTACCCCGCCGGCTCCCGCCGAGGGCAGGCGGCTCAGCTCGGGGTGGGCCAGCCAGTAGGGCCGGCTGGTGGGAAAGCGCTTCTCGAAATCCTCCACCCCCACCAGCCGCTCCTGGGCACCGAGGTAGACGATCAGTCGCAGGGTGCCCGGCGCCAGGCAGAGGATGCGCCGCGGCACGCCGGGCAGGTCGACCCGGCGCCCGGCCAGATCCTGGACGGTCATGGTGGCCGGGCCGGCAAAGGCGGTTCCGCCGGCGACGAATACGAGCAGCAGGTGAAGCAGCACCTGTCGTGGCCGGACTCTCATGGTTGCTCCCCGGAAGCCGGTGACTGGAGGGGAAGCACCACCGTGTATCCCTCGACCTTCGTCAGGATGACGTCGACACCGTAGACTTCCCAGATTACCTCGGGGGTGATGCCGTCCAGCGCTGTCAGGGCATGCACGCCGCCGTCCTTCAGCATCAGGAAGTAGTCGGCATACCTGAAGGCCAGGTTGATGTCGTGGACCGAGACCACGGCGGACAGATCCTGCTCCGAGACGGCCTGCTTGATCAGTTCCATGATCTGCAGCTGGTTCTTGAGATCGAGGTTGCTGGTGGGTTCGTCCAACAGCAAGACCCGCGGTTCCTGCACCAGGGCGCGCGCGATGGCCACCTTCTGCAACTCGCCGCCGCTGAGGCGGTTGACGCTCCTCATCGCCAGCCGGCTCAGGCCCAGCAGTGCCAGCGTGTGTTCGACCACTTCCAGGTCGTGCCGGCCGGGACCCCAGCCCAGGTGCGGCTTGCGGCCCAGCAGGACCATGTCGAAGACGCTGAGGGGATACTGGAAGTGTCCCTGGGGAACATAGCCGAACAGCCGGGCGATCTCGCCGGGTTTCAGGGAGAGGATGTCGTTGTCACCCAGGTGGATGGTGCCGGCCTTGACCCCGAGTATGCCGTTGAGGCACTTGAGCAGTGTCGACTTGCCGGCACCGTTGACGCCCAGCAGGGCCAGGATACTTCCCGCGGGCAGCCGAAAGCTCAGGTCTCTGAGCACCGGGGTGCTGTTGTAGCTGAAGTCGATACCGGCAACCGAGAGGATCACCGTCGCGCTCCCTTGAGCAGCAGGTACAGGAACAGGGGTGCTCCCATGAAGGAGGTGAGCACGCCCACCGGCAGCGCCCCGGAGCCAACCACCAGCCGGCCCAGCGTGTCGGCTGCCAGCAACAGCTCGGCTCCCACCAGGCAGGAGAAGGGAATCGACAGGCGGTAATCGACGCCGGCGATACGCCTGGCGATGTGCGGGGCGAGCAGGCCCAGGAAGGCGATCACCCCGTTGAAGGCCGTGGCCAGCGCCGCCACGGCGGCGGCCAGCAGCATGCCACCGAGGCGCAGGCGTTCCACGGAAACGCCCAGCGAACGGGCGACATCGTCACCGGCCGAGAGGGCATTCAAGTTCCAGCGCTGATGGATGAAGTAAATGATGACCAGGGAGGTGACCGCGGCCAGCACGGCGATCTCCGGCCAGCCGGAGCGGGAGACGTCGCCGAAGGTCCAGAAGACCGCCCGGGCGATCTCCTGTTCCGAGGCGAAGTACTGCACCAGGATGGTAGCGGCCATGAACAACGATGACAGCGCCACGCCGGCCAGGATTATCGACTCGGCGGACATCCTGCGCAGGCGGGCCAGGAGCAGGATGATGGCCGTCGTGGCCGCGGCTCCCAGGAAGGCGCAACCGGTCGTCGAGAGGATGCCCCAGGCCCCGGCCAGGCCGGTGGCGGCGGCCGGCATGCTCTCGGTGGCCAGGACGATGATGGCGAAGGAGGCTCCGAAAGCGGCCCCCTGGCTGATGCCGAGGGTAAAGGGTGATCCCAGGGGATTCCTGAGCAGGCCCTGGATGGCCAGGCCGGAGATGCCGAGCCCGCCACCGGTGACGAGGGCGGCGGCGATACGCGGCAGCCTGACGTTCCAGATCACCACTTGCGGGGCACCTTCCTCGAGACCGAGGAGCGAGCGCACGAGCTGGGAGAGGCTGAGCCGGTAGGAGCCCACGGAGACGGACAACAGTACCAGCAGCACCAGCAGCAGCAGCAAGCCGAGAAACAGCCAGCTCTTCTTCAGGAATGCTTTCTGGTAATCGCCCACCAGTCCCGCGGGCATGGCGGGGACTGCTGCCTGTG
>QMME01000200.1 GCA_003647095.1 Deltaproteobacteria bacterium | reverse complement strand
GAAGACGATGAAAGGCAAGTCGAACATCACCTGGTGAGCCAACAACAGGTACATGGGACAGGTGCCCAGCACCAGCGCCGCGTACATCCCCGTGCGCCGGTTGGTGAGGCGCGACACCCACAGGTAGGTCAACACCAGTCCCAGCAAGGCCACCAGCACGATGGGCAACCGTCCGGCGAAATGCAACCAGGGATCGGCGGGATCTTCCACCCCGAACAGGGCGAACGAGCCCCGCAACAACCACAGCGGCAGAATGGGCTTGGACCACCAGCGGTTCTGGCCCCGGTACCACGGTTACATCCAGGTGCCGTGCTCGTGCATCTCCAGGGCCACCTGGCTGTAGTGCGGCTCCCAGGGGTCCCAGAAAGCATAAGAACCCAGCCGCGGCAGGTACAGCGCGGAAAACAGCAGTACCAGAAAAACCGCCGCCAGCAGGTCCTTGCGCTGCCAAAGCGGTATCTTGTTGGTCTTCATGAGATTCGACTCCACTGCCAGCCGTCAGTCACCAGGTCGCGTGATTGAAGCAGACCGGCAAGTGGCTGTCAACGCAGGAAGCACGAGAAAAGAACCCGGGATGTCGCGGGGGGGGAACGAGCATCCCGGGCCGGCTCCCGAAGGAGCCGGCTGCCATACCTATTCCGGACCGTCGAGCTTGTCAAGTATTTATAAATAATTTCAACAAATCTGTAACATATTCGCTCTCAGTTTTCCGGTCGTCCAGCACCCCAACGTTGCTTTCAGCAACGTTGGGGTGCTGAAAGGCAAGATTACCTTGACCCATCCCCCCCGACTGACACAGAATGAACATCGCCGGAGACTACGGAAGGAGTCATGCATGAAATCAGCAGCTTGGCGATTTTGGTTGTCGACATTCTACCTCGTTTCCCTGGTGCTGGTCGCCAGCGGCTGCGCCTGGGAATCGAGTGGCGACAAGCCGGACGCCAACCAGGCAGACGGTTCCGACGGCGGCTACCCTCCCCCTCCCTACGGAACCGAGTATGGCGATACCGTGGAAGATTTCCGTATCGACGAGGCCCTGTGCGGAGCGGGCACCTACAACCACCGGGCACTGTATGCCAGCGATTTTCTCGGCAATCCCGCCACCCTGTTTTCGGTTCACGCCGGCTGGTGCACTTTCTGCAAGCAACAGGCGGCCACCATGGAAGATTCACTCTACCAGCCCTACAAGGACCAGGGTCTCAAGATAGTTCTGGTCATCTTTGAAGACGAGCAACGCAACTCGGATTTCCAGACGCTGCTGGAGTACGCCTGCAGTTACCGCGAGCGCTACGGCCTGACCTTCACCATCGCCATCGATCCCGGGGCCGAGGTCATGGGCCGCTTCTTCCGTCCCACCGAGGCGGGCACTCCGCTCAACATGCTGCTCGACCGCAACATGGTCATCCGCTACAAGCTGGAAGGGCTCATTCCCGACACCCTGGAAGGCAACATCGAGTCCCTGCTCGCGGAGCACTAGCCACCGGCCATGAAAAGATACCTGCTCGTGATTTCCTGCTGCCTGTTGCCCGGCCTGTTGCTGGCAAGCGCCTGCCCCGCCGGCCACTCGTTGCGAGGCGAGAACTCCGGGAAAGACGCCGTGGTCGGCGATTTCACCTTGCCGGATCTCGCCGGGCACGACGTGCGTCTTTCCGACTACCGGGGCAAGGTGGTCTACCTTTCCTTCTGGGCCACCTGGTGCGAGCCCTGCCGGCTGGAATTGCCGCACTTGCAGAGGTTATGGCAGCAGCGGCGGCAACAAGGATTCGAGCTGCTGACCATCTGCGTCGACCCCGGTGATCGCGACAACCTGGTGCGCCAGCAGGTCAGGCGGGACGGCTACCGTTTTCCGGTACTACGCGACCGGGAAACGGAATTGATAGATCGCTTCAACCCCACCATGGACCTGCCCTTCGGCCTGCTGCTCGACCGGCAAGGTCGCATCCAGCACATACAACAGGGCTTCCGCCTCGGCGACGAGGAAAACATCCGCCAGAAGATCGACTCCCTGTTGGGGAGGTGAACCTTGCCGAATCCCCGGCCGGCGAGCCGCCTGCCCTGGTACCTGCTGTTGCTCGTGCCCCTGTCGGCCCGGGCCGTCGACTTCACCATGCCGCTGGTGGACAAGCAGGCCTCGCTGGAGATTACCGAAACCCTGGTCGGCGACTACCACGACGACAACTTCGACCAGGATCCCAGCAACGACGGTTACGGCGATCTGCGCAACCGGCTCAACCTGCGCCTGGCCATGGAGCGATGGACCCTGTCGCTGCGCCTGGATGCCAGCCTGTTCATCGAGGCTCCGTCCGCCGCCCGGCCCCCGTACCGCAACCGCCTCGCTCCCGAGAAATGGTACCTCAAGTACCGGGCCCGCAGCTGGCAACTGCAGGCGGGGGACTTCTATGCCTCCTTCGGGCGCGGCCTGGCACTGGGCATCCGCAAGGTGGACCAGTTGGGGGAAGACACATCCATCATGGGCATCAGGGGAAGCTGGCACCTGGAATCCTTCTCCCTGACCGTTGTCTCCGGCTTGCTCAATCCCAGCAACACCGACGGCGTCACCGAGAAGACCATCTCCGACTGGGTACCCAGGTCGCCCTGGTACGCGACACGCAGCGACTGGCTCAGCGGCCTGCGTGCCGAATGGCGCCCGTTGCCCGGCCTCAGCCTGGCCGGACACGTGGTCGGCCTGGTCTACGACCCCTACCGGCAAAACCAGCACCTGCAGGGCCTGATAGAGATGTCCATTCTCCCCCGCTGGGCCACCATCGCCGGGTCGGGCCTGGACTGGGCCGGTGTCACCGACTGGCTGGATGTCAACCTGGAGTTCAACTGGTTGCACAAGGACCTGCACCAGCAGCTCGACGCCGGCAACGGCTGGGGGTTGTTGGCCGGCAGCAACATCTACCTGGGCAACTGGACACTGGTGGCCGAGGCCAAGTTCTACGACGACTACGAACTGTACACGGAGACCGAGGCCGGTGATTACCTGCCCACCCGCATCGATGTCATCCGTCCGCCCACCCTGGAACCTGCGGAGATGGAAATCGCCAACAACCGCTCGGTGGCCGGCGGTCGCCTGCGCCTGTCCTGGCGCCCGGGGGGAGGCGGCACCTTGCTGGAAGCCGCCGGGGCCGGCTTCTGGGCCCGGGCCACGGCCGTGGCCCAGGATCGCTACTGGATCTACAACGTCTGGCTCACCGCCGAGCAGTCCTTCCTGCGCAGCGGCCTGGCTCGCTGCATCCTGGGCCTGCGCGAGGAAGTACCCCTGGCCGGGGGCGGGCTGGCCAAGCACCTGGTGTATCTCTACACCAGTGCCTCCATTCCGCTCTGGGGCCGCCATAGCCTGGAGCTGTCCGGCAACAACTGGTGGGAGCACAAGCACAACACCACCCTGGACAGCTCGACAGATTTCGTCAAGGGCGAATGGAGCCTGGGCTGGAGCTGGTCACCCCTGCTCACCGCCTCGGTGCTGGTCGGCTACGACAGCGAAAGCAGCGGCAGCCGGCAGCTGGAGATCTTCTACACGCCGGCGGGAGGCAGCCCCATCCGCCAGGTATTCCTGGCAGGGGATATCATGCTCAACTTCTCCGGCCGGGTGATCCTGCGCCTGCTGGCCGGCCAGCTGCGAGGTGGAGCCAAGTGCATCAACGGCCTGTGCCGCATCTTTCCCCCCTTTGCCGGAGTCAAGCTGGAGACCACGGTCCGTTTCTGAGCGGGAAGGCGTTGACATTGGCAAGCGGGGCACAGAGAATCGCCACAGACAAGGAGAACGGGCATGAAGGTGAAGCGATTCGAGATGATTCTTGCCACCGTGGCCGTGGTGCTTCTGGCCAGCGGTTGCGGCTCCAGCTCCCAGCAGGCAACCGACGGTGGTGATGATGGCAGCAGCGGCTGCACCAGCGACAGCGATTGCCCCAGCGGGCAGATCTGCCAGGATGATGGAAGCTGCATCGCCGATCCCGACGCCAACCGGGTCACCGGCACCTTCAACCTGACCATGGGCAGCAGCCAGATGGGCAGCGCCGAGGTTACCGGCAAGCTGGACGGCAAGGGGTTGTTCATGAACCTGGGCGGCCAGGTCGAGTTCCAGATGCAAATCGGCGTGGTGCACATGGAACTGTACGGTATTCTCACCAACAACCTGCTCAACGCCCTGGTGTTGCAGCTCCCCACCGATCCCCCCATCGACCAACCGGTTCGTTTCGGTCAGGGTGGAGCCGCCCGGGGCACCTTCGACCTGGTCGAACTCGACAATGACGGCTACGAGACCGGACGTACCACCCAGGCGGACATCGTGGGGGGAGAAATCGTCTTCAGCAACTTTTCGCTCAGTAACGGCCAGCGGGTGTCCGGCACCCTGGACGTGGAATTGCTCAGTCGCTGAATCCGCCCAGTTCCTCCTCCAGGGAAAAGGCCAGCACCCGGGCAATGCGATCCTCTCCGCCCAGGAACATCAGCAAGCGGTCCACCCCCAGGGCACAGCCGCTGCAGTCGGGCAGACCCTGCTCCAGTGCCCGCAGGAAGGCTTCGTCCAGTGCCACTTCCGGCAGTCTCCGGCTCTTCCTCAACCGCAGTTGCTCCTCGAAGCGGCGGCGCTGCTGCCGGGCATCCCCCAGCTCGTGGTAGCCGTTGGCGATCTCCATTCCTCCCAGGTACAGCTCGAACCGCTCCGCCAGCCAGGGACGCGCGGGATCCAGGCGGGCCAGCGCCGCCATGGCTGCCGGGTACTCGCTGATGAACACCGCCGGGTAGCGGTTCAGGCGGGGTTCCACCCGTTCGATGAGGACGCGGTTGACGAGATCGTCGAGGCCATCGTCGGCGGCATGATACACGCCGGCCTCAGCCAGGGCCCGGCGCACGCCCGCTTCCGCGAAATCCTCGGGCAGTTCCACCCCCGCCAGTTCGCGACAAGCCTGGCGCAGCGTCAGGCGCGGAAAAGCCGCAGCCTGCAGTATCTTCCGGCAGCCGGCCGCCAGCAGCAGGTTTTCCTGCAAGCCCGCGGCGCAATGACGAACCAGCAACTCGGTCTGCGCCATGAGTTGCTCGAGCCCCATCCCCACCTGGTACCATTCCAGGCCGGTGAACTGTGGATGGTGCCGGGGGGAAAGCTCTCCGCGGCGGAAAAAGGGGCAGATCTGGTAGATCCGCTCCAGGCCATCGACGAGCAGCCGCTTCATGAAGAATTCCGGCGAAGTGGGCAGGAACAGTTCCACCTCCCGGCCATCGGGCAGGCTGGTGCTGGTCCGGAAACTGTCCAGGTGCAGGGCGGGATCGGCGTGCCGGGCCAGGCAGGGAGTGCTCACCTCGCAGAAATCCCTCTCTGCGAAAAACGCCCGCAGCACGGCCAGCAGGCTGGAGCGGGCCCGTTGCCAGGCAACCCGTTCAGACCCCGTGGACAAGCGGGCCTCACTCCGAGCCGGGCTCGTCGCCCGCTGGCTCTTCCGTGCCACGCCGGGTGAAAAGGACGAAGGCCATGGCGGGACGCTTGGAGCTCTCGCGCATGGCGAACTGGATGCCATCGAAGTTCCAGCCGGCTGCCACCCAGTTGTTGATGATCTCCTCGAGTTCCTCGTCGGTAACGGTGCTGGTCTCCACTACCTTGTATCTGAGCACTACCCACCTCCTGCAGGGTGAAGATTATGCGGGGCCGGCCCGGATCTGTCAATAAACCCCGCAGTTGCATAAGCAACTGCGGGGTTAAAGTATTGCATGTAGAATCGTCGGGCACCGGCAGCGCTTCGCGCAACGGCCAAGGAAGTCACTTTTCGTGGTTTTTGCAGCTTGCGAAGCATGCCCGGCTTTCCGGGATCGGTACTTGATTATCTTGAAACCCGACGTTGCCACTGGCAACGTCGTGGTTAACATACGGCTTGATTGCCGACGGTAAACGCGCTAACTTGCGCAGTGATCGTATCGACAAGCGGAAAGGGCAGAAGCATGGAAACCGTTCAGCACTACCTCGAAGTCTTCCAGGAAGAAGGCGAGGAGACCTTTTTGGAGCGCTTCTCCCATCCCTTCCTGCTCTACCCCGAGAAACGTGGTGCCGGTGGCTTCTCCACCTACCACACGCGCATGGCCGACCGTTCGGCGGGTGCCAGCATTTCCGGGGCCGGCAAGGAGATTCGCCAGTTTCGGGTTCTACCCCCCAACCCGGAGCTGGGACAGAAGTACCCGGCCAAGATGATCATCGGCCGCTCCCAGGAACGTGATTTCTCCATAGACCACTCCACCGTGTCCAAGCGGCACGCGGTGATCATGCGCGATGCCGACAGCGGCTCCTACCGCCTGGGAGATGCCGGCTCCACCAACGGCACCTTCGTGAACGGACAGACGGTGGAGGCCGGCGAGCCCGTGTTCCTGAGGGATGGTTTCATCGTCTCCTTTGGAGACTGTGACTACATGTTCTTCTCCCCCGGCGGTTTCGTTGAACTCCTGAAGCGTCTCGTCCAGGACGGCTAGCGCCCCTCTCTGCCCACACAACGCTTTCCCGAACGGTTCCCGCGCCTTCGCAGCAGCAACAACAGCAACAGGAACATGCTGGCCGGCCTCGTCCCGGCCGAACCGCTGGCACAACCGCAGCCGCCGGCCCCATCGCCATCAGGCCAGATGCCCCCGTCGGCACCATCATCGCCCGTCGTGCCGCCATCGCCGCCGTCGGTCGGCTCCAGGCCGCCATCCCGGCCATCGGGACCGGCATCCTCCCTGCCGCCGTCGCGCTGCCCGGGCGGAACCACGCAGATACCGTCCCGGCATTCCGACGGCGGTGGACACGCCAACTCGCGGCAGGCATCGGGCAGGCATTCGCCCTGCTGGCAGGCAAAGCCCTCGGCACAATACACTCCCTGGCAGGGATCGGGCCGGCACTCGTTGTCCAGGCAACCGGTGCCGGGCGCCAGGCAGGTCACGCTGGCACACAGGCTGCGCAGGCAATCGCCCTGGAAGCAGATCTCGTCGTCCCGGCAGGAGCCACAGGCGGGCTGGCGACAGGCGCCGTCAAGACAGTACTGGCCCGGCGGACAGGAAACCGCGGCACAGGGATCCGCCTGGCACAGGCCCTCCCGGCAGCGCTGTTCGTCCGGGCAGGCATGATCGGGGAAATAGCAATCCAGCGTCACACAAACACCCATCCGGCAGCTTTCTCCCTCCGGGCACTGGCCGACATCCTGGCAGGGATCCCGGCAGGTGCCGTCCGCGGTGCATTCCTGTCCCGGGAGGCAGTCGGTGCCGCAACAGGGATCCACGCACCAGCCGCCACGGCACACCAGCCCCTCCACCAGGCATTCGCCG
>QMME01000199.1 GCA_003647095.1 Deltaproteobacteria bacterium | reverse complement strand
TAGAAATCGAAGCGCACTTCCGGCCAGGATACTTCCACCGCCGGCAACGCTCCCTGGGGATTGCTGCCGGCCAGCTCGACCAGGGGTGCCGCCTCGGTAGCCAGCAGCAACCTGGTCTCGCGGCCGGCCCAGGAAACGGCCGACGGCAGCCACTCCTCCAGCTGCAGCCCGGGGCAGGCTCCGGCTTCCGGGGCACGGCAGAACAGGCCGGCCCGCCAGGCAGCCACCACCGCCTGGGCCACGAAGCCGTCGCTGACGGCCAGGGCGGCCACCGCCTGCCCCTGGCCGGCCAGCAGGGAGTCGAGATCCACGGGCTCCAGCGGCTGGGCCGGCAGGTCGATTGTTCCGGCCGGCAGGCAGGCAGATGGTTGTGACCAGAAGCCACCCGTAAACCGCGTCCCGGCCGCCTGCGCACCCAGCCACAGGGAAGCGGCCCCGGCCGAGATGCTGTAACCCAGCCCCCCGTCCCAGCCAGATGCCGACCAGGCCGCGCTGACGGTACCGTTCCAATTACCGCTGGCTCCCAACACGGTTGCCAGGGCCTGGGCCACCCGCCCGGCCAGTTGCTGTGCACCCAGGTTGCCGGCCTGGACCACGGCCGCCGCCAGCTGTTCCGCGAACACCGGAAGATCGGCCAGCGGGCAACCGGGTTCCAGTTCGATGCCGGTTCGTTCCCCGTCTACCTCGGCCGGGCCCACATCCAGGGAAGGTGTGTCCGGGCTCGCCTCCAGCTGGAAATGAATATCCCGCAGGGGAACGTTCACCCGCAGCCGGCATTCGCCGCTGCCGCCCCCGGCCAGGGAATAGCCGACCCGGGCATCCAGGCCGGCCACTTCCATGCTTCCGGCAACCATCCAGGCATCCGGGCCCGGCAGGAACTCCAGGCCCAGCAGCCGCGCCGTCATGGTTTGTGCCGGCAGGAAAAACTCCACCTCTCCGGCCTGGCCGTCCAGCTCCGCCAGGGTCAGGGATATCTCGTCGCTGGCGGACTCCTGCAAGGATTCCAGGACCAGGCCATCCAGGGCCTCGCTGCTGCGGGCCAGCTCCACCACCCCTTCAGCCAGGGCTCCCGGCGGGGGCGAGGGATCGGCCGGCCCGGGTATGCAGGCCGCCCCGAACAGCACCACTACCGGCGGTATTACCAGCCAGGCCTTCATGGCCGCCCTCCCCCCAGGCGGCTGGTGCCGCCGGCGACTTGCAGCCTGAGCAACTGGCCGGCCAGGGAACCGTCCTGTTGCCAGTCGAAGCGTACCGTGACCACGTCGATCATGCCGTCTCTGGGTACCGCCCCGGTGAAGAAGCCGACCGTGCCCGCGGCTACCAGGCTGCGCGGAGTATCGAACCCTCCCGCCGGCAGGCCGGCCACCATGGCCAGGTCGGCGCTGCGGCCATCAAGGTAGAAGATGCGGGGCAAACCATCGGCGGCAAACAGCAACCGGCAATGGGCGCCGCTGCTGCCACCTGCCGCGTCGCCGGCCGCCACCGCCTGCTGCAGTTGCCCGCCGTTGTTGGCCGCGTAGAGCAAGCGGCCACGCCGGCGATCATGGTATGCCAGGGCCAGGTTGCTGGACTCGTCCAGCGCCGCGGTCACCCAGGTGGCTCGTTCCTGTCCTGAGGCCACCTGCACCACCGCCCAGCCCGGCTGCTGGCGGCTGGCCACCTTGATGCCGCCGTCGCGGGGGTCCCAGAATGCCAGCCACTCGACCTGTCGCCGGTCGAGCAACAGCTGCAGGGGACGAACGTTGTCGTCCGGCTGTTGCCAGTCACCCGGCTCCGCCACCGGCTCCAGCTGCACCACCTCGCTGGTCCAGCTCCCGTCGGGGCGCCGGCGGCTTATCTCGGGCAGACCGCTGGACAGGTTCAGGTAGGCGATGTGCGGCTGGCCTTGCTCGTCGAGCACCAGCGAGCAGCCCCATCCCACCACCTCGTCCTGCTGCCAGGTTCCCGGCACGGTGATCACCTGCCAGCCCTGCCCGCCGGAGCTGGCCAGCTTGAGGCGACCGTGGCTGCGGTCGAAGTAGGCCACCCGGGGCCTTTCCAGTTCGTCGAGAGCCAGGGATGCAAACAGCCCCACGTCGTCTCCCGGGTCCTGCGGCCCCGGGCCCTGGCCGTCGACGTACTGGCAAACGGGTTCCTGTCCCTGGCGCCAGGTGGCAACCACCAGGTCTCCGAAGCACTGGTCGTAGAAGGCCAGGTGCAGGGTTCCGGAACTATCCGCCGCCATGCTCAGGTGGCGGCCCATGTCCAGGGGACAACCCTCGGGACGGGTGGGTACGCAGCTGCCGGAAGAGAAATCGCACACCTGTCCGGCGGGGCAACCACCCGGACACAACTCCACTCCCGGGCCCTCCCCCTGGCAGCCGATGCTCGGCAACGACAGCAGCAGCAGGATTGCGACGATACCTCGGCTCAACTAACCGAACTCCCTTCCTTCCCCGACAACGGTACCATACCGGGACGGTTATCACAAAGTTACTAACTTGTTGACCTCGGCATCGGATTTGTGGTTCTTCTTGCGTATGCCCAGATATGCACGACCCCACGTTACCGGCGGGCTTTTCCACGTGATCAGCCGTTTTCACAACCATGAGTACCTCATGGACGTGGAGGGAGCACGGGATCGTTATCTGCAGTGCCTAAAAACTGGACTGGCGCGAACAGATGCAAGGTTGATTGCATATTGCCTCATGTCTTCGCATGTTCACCTGGTACTGCAACTAGGCAACCGCACCCTTGGTTCATTCACACGTTCGGTTAACGTTGGTTGGGCCAACTGGCTCAACAAGAAGAAAAAGCGCATCGGAACGGTGATGGCCGACCGTCCCCACAGCGTCCTGTGCGATTCGGACACCTATGCGCTTGAACTTGTTCGCTATGTACACAACAACCCTGTGCGTGCCGGAGTCGTATCGAGGGCTGCGGAGTGTTCATGGTCGAGTCATAGAGCCTATATTGGTTTGGAAGATCCCCCCGAGTGGTTGGATTACAAGCCGGTACTGCTGCGATTGGCAGATGACGTAAAGCACGCGAGGAAGATCTTCGCAAGGCATGTTGATGGGCATCGTCAGGAACCCAGGCGTCCCGAATTTTCCGGGCAGGTATCAAGGAAAATGGCTGCGCATATCCGCGAACTTATCAAGGGACCTGTCGAGATTAGCTATCCGGTTCTGGGGCCGGATGAATTCGTGCTTCGGGCTTTCGGGGAACAGGAGAGGGCCAACGAGGACTCGGCGCAGTTCTATCATGCATCCATCGGAGTGGCTGATGTACTGCGTGCGGTGTGCGAGGAGACAGGTATAGAACGTAGTCTTCTGCTGGGCAGGTCGAGAATTGCCCAGGCAACTCGGGGAAGGAAGCTGGTGGCATGGGTATGGTGCGAACGATTGGGCCGACCCCAGATGCCGGTTGCCGATTTATTCGGCCTTCGAGCGAATGCCATATGCCAGATGTTGCGACGGATGAGAATAGAGGGTGTGACACAGAAAGAAGCCGGTGTAATCGAGAAAGTCGTCAGGGGAATCAGAAGGCGTCTGATTCGAAACCTGGAGAAGGAAAGAAAGCAAACAGGCAACCACAACCCCAGGGCAACACGGTCGCTTCTTTTACAAAGGCTACGGGAAGTTGATGAACGTCTATCCGATGACCGGGCAGGCGAAACCGACGGGGAGAATTTGTAACTTTGTGATAACCGTCCCCTAGTGTACCCGCAGGTCTATCTGGGAACTCCAGGGATCGGTGCGCAGGTTGTGCTTGAAGTTGCTCACGTGGGCGAGATCTCCGGCGGCGTTCATGACCTGATCGACGAAGAACCCGTAGGCCCCCTCGAAGGCGTCTCCGGCCAGCTTGCGGGCCAGGATCTCCACCGTCCATACCCCGGCGGAGTTGCGTATGGCGTAGTCGAGATCCAGCGAGGTGCCATCCTGGTAGGCCAGGCGCACCTGCCCGCCGTCATCCACCGCCAGGGCGGCGAAGTTGCCCACCCAGTGCAGGTCTCCAACGGCGCTGGCCGGATCGGTGGGATCGCCGTTGGCATCGCGGGCGCCCGCGTCGACCAGTTCCACGGTGGCGCTGGCCGGCTGTCGGCCCGGGAAGGTCTGGTAGTAGAGATCCCCCAAGTCGGCGTCCTGGTAGGCCAGGTGGACGGTGTTGTCGGGCAGGGTCACCGCCATGGTTACATCGATACCCAGGTTACCGGTATCGTTGCCGGCATCGTCCTCGCCTGCCAGGATGACCGGGGCATCGAAGTCGTCGGCACCTGGGTTCCACCAAACTATCATCAGGTTGCCGCGCAGCGAATCGTAGTAGGCCACCACCGGGCTGCCATCCGCGAACAAACCCAGGCTGGCAAACAGCCCCACTCCCAGGGGCAGGTCTTCCACCGCGGCTTCCGTACCCTCGGCCAGGCACTGGCCTCCCACGCACGCCTCGCCGTCGGGGCAGCCGTTGCCACCGTCGCAGTCGGCCGGATCGTCCGGGACCACGCAACTGCCGCTGTCGGCCAGGCAAACCTCGCCGGCAGCGCAATCGGCAGGCTCGCAGGGCACCGGGGAGGCATCGGCAATGGTTATCTGCCAGTCGCCGGCGCTGGCGGGGCTGGGATTCTGTGCCCGGGCCACCTTGAGATAGGAGGTGAGATCCTGCTTCACCGTCATGTAGGCGATCACCGGCCGGCCCCCGGCATCGAGAAGCATGGAGGTGAACCGTCCGGTGACTCCCTCGCTGTCGACGACATGCACCTGCCAGCTGCCGTCGGGCTGCTGGGCGGCGTACTTCAGGTCTCCATTGGTGCGGTCGAAGTAGGAGATGCGAGCCCGGCCGGCGGAATCGATCACGATGTCGGTATCCCAGCCGACGTCGTCGCCCGGCTCGGCGATGCCGCCGCGGGGACCGTCGGCGGCACCGGGGCAGGGAGCGTCTGCAGGCACACCGTCGACGAACTCCCAGGTCACCGCGGCGCCGGCCGCCGCGGAGTCGGCCACCCCGAAGATGAGGTCGCCGTAGGGCTGACCGTAGTAGCCCGACAACACCGGGATACCGTCCCGGTTCAGGGCCAGGGCCGAGTGCTGTCCGGCAAAAGCCGGCTCCAGCGGCGGCAGGGGCACGCAGGTGCAATCGGCCCCGGTGATAACGCAGTTGTCGTCGTCCAGGGTGCCGCCGGCATCGGGATTGACCTGCTGGCAGGGCGGGCACTCCAGCCCGGGGCAGGGATCGGGCAGGTCCTCGCACATCTGGCGCGACTTGCAGCAGTACTGCGGCTCGGTGCAGGGCGCTCCGCAGGGATGGGAACAGACGCACTGGCCCTGCTTGCACTTGGGCAGGTAGTCTTCCTCGGTGCACTCGACGTAGAGCGGGAAGGAGGGATCCAGGCATTCCTCATCGCTGCTGCAGCGGATGAAGTCGCAGCGACGGCAGCCCAGCTCGGGATCGAACTCGGCGCAGTAGCGGGGCAGGTCGTTTTCCGGGGGACAGTCGTCGTCCGATTCGCAGGCGAAGCTGGTGCAACACTTGTTCACGCAGGCCAGGCACACTCCCAGCTCGGCGCAGTCGGAGTCGCGGCCGCAGGGGTTGTCGCAGCCGCAATCGGTGGTGCAGACGTTGTCACGACAGCATTCCCCGGCGGCCTGGTCGCAATCGTCGTCGCTGCTGCACTGGGGCCCGCCGGTGCAGCAACCGTCCTGGCAGGTCACTCCGCCGCCGCAGTCGTCGTCGCTGCTGCAACGCTTGTCGCTGGGGCAATTGACGGTGGTATCGTTGCACTGGCAATGGCTCAGGCTGGCCACCAGCAGCAGACCGGCCAGGACCATAGTGGTTTTTACAAATGACATGTCCTCGCCTCTCCGGCCGGCCCCGAGCCGGCCCTGGTTCGCTTTACCCGGTCATTATGGCCCAAAAAGGACTCGCCTGGCAAGGCGCACCACCGGTCACCGGAACTGCACAGGCAGCACGGGTTCTACCCCGCCGTGTGGACATGCCGGAAGCTGGAGTGTTTTTTCGAGCGGCCAGCGCGGCGAGGGAAGCGCGGCGACCCTACGGAGCCTGGTAGTTGAGCACCAGCAGGGTGGCGATGTCGTCCGGGCTGGCGCCCTCGTTGGTGTAAGTAATACCGAACTGGCGCGAGCCGGCCTGGTAGACGAACATCTTGCCCTGGTAGTTGGGATCGCTCAGCTCCTGCACCGGGGCTCCCAGCTCCGCCTCCCAGCTCGAGCGGGCCGAACCCAGCCCGTTGCCGGCGGCGGTCTTGCCGTAGAAGGGAGGATAGAGCATTACCAGCACCAGCCGGTCGATGATGTATGTAAAGATGACGTCGTCGCCGCCGACGAACTCCATGCCCAGCACCCGGTAGGAGTCAGTGTAGAACTGCACGTCGATGGGTCCGTACTGGCCGGTCTCCACGGTGGTATCGAAGGAATAGGTCCAGTCGGGAGAACCCAGGACACCGCGGTGTACGTCCTGGGTGCTGCCGCTGTTGTACCCGTCGCCGCAATAGACGGTGGCCGTGGGGAAACGCAGGCTGCCACCGGCGGGATCGATGGTGGCGTTGGGAGCCTGGGGGTAAGAACGGGTTACCGTGAAAAACGCCGCCACGTCGTCGGCGTCGTAGCCGATGTACAACCCCAGCCCGAAGAAGAAGTCCATCTTGCCGCCCGGGTACTCGCCGTAAGGCGGGTAGACGGCGGAACGATCGGGATTGGCGTAGCGGGCCTGGGCACGTACCTGTGAAAAGGTGGAACCGGGACCCAGTCCTTCGGCTGTGCTGGCCCCCAGGCCCGGCCAGATCACCAGGGAGATGACGTGATCCTGGTCGTCGAACATCTGGTTGGGAGCCCCCGAATCGATGCCCGTGGCCCACAGCAACTGGTAGTGGAACGACAGGGTGTACTTCGCCTGCCCCACCGCCTGGCCGCTTTCACCCAGGGTGGTGCGGATCGCCCCCAGGACATGCGCGGAATCGCCGGGGCCGGAGCTCACCTGCAGCGGGCCCACCCCCAGGCCCGGAGTGATGGTCCAGCCGGTGGCGTGGTCGGCGCCGGCGTCGTCGCCGTCCCCGGGCTGGTCGGCGTCGCCGGGGCCGGGATCGCCGGGGCCGGGATCGCCGGGACCGGGATCGCCGGGACCGGGATCGCCGGGGTCGGCCGGAGGTTCTCCGCCGTCGGCCGGTTCCCCGCCGGCGTCGGGTTCGCCCATGGTATCGCGGCAGATGCCATCGAGGCAGTAGAAGCCGGGGTTGCAGTCCTGGTGGGTAGTACAGCGACCCGGCGGCGACGAGGAACAGGCAGCGGCAACCACGGCCAGCAGCGCCATCAACAAGCTTGC
>QMME01000198.1 GCA_003647095.1 Deltaproteobacteria bacterium | reverse complement strand
GGCGGCGGCGGGCCGACCAGGTCGATGGTGTAGGTGCCGGCGTCGCGGCGCCAGTTGACGTCCCTGACCGCCACCAGCATCAGGCCCTGGTAGGGGAAGACGGTGGCCAGGCTGGCCTCCTCTCCGGCGGCGTCGGCGGTGGCGCGCCGCACCAGACCCAGCTGCATGTCGGCGGCGTCGGGTTGCCAGTAGTAAGGAACCCAGAAACCGTCACCCTCGATGTGGCCGAACTGGAACAGCCAGATCTCCGGCTGCAGATCGGCATCGGGCGTCGCCGTCAGGCGCAGGGCCTGGCCGGCGGCTCCGGCCACCACGTAGAAGGCCAGGCCGGAGCGGGTGTCCACGTACTGGCCGGTGAGGCTGCTGCTGCTGCCGGGCTCGATGTTGCCGCCCAGGACGCTGTCCTGGACCTCGAAGTCGATGGAGTAGCTGGCTCCCGAGGGGCTTTCCGCCGGGTCGGCGGCGGCATCCCAGGCGATGTGGAAGTAGTAGCCGTCGGCCGGCAGGAAGGCCATGGTGGGCGACATGGTGTCCAGGTTGCCCGAGGAGGCGTCGATCATCGGACCCATGAGCTGGAAGTCGGGAGTGTAGACCTGTTCGACAGGGTCGCTCCACCAGGAGCCGGTGGGGTGGAAACCGAGGAAGAACACCATCTGGCCGAAGCTGCCCTGGAAGTGTTCCACCGAGGAATCCGGCAAGGTGCCTTCGGGCATGTCCTGGATGGGCAGGCCGTCGTGCTGTCCGGGGTCCAGACGCGGGGTGGAGATGATGGCGTGTTGCAACTGGTAGTCGGCGGCCTGGGCGGAGACCTCGGCGACTTCCACGAACATGGGCGAGTCCTCGCCGGCGAACTGGAAATAGCTTTCGGCGGCGCCGGCTGCACCCTGGTCGATCTCGTACAGCAGGTCCATGTCGGTGTTGAAAACACGCAGCATCAGGTTGCCGCCACCCTGGTCGACCTCGGTGCCGATGAGATTCATGTCTCCGGCCTGCAAGTCCCAGCGCAGGAGCTCGCCCCGGCCGGCGGCCAGGCTGGACGAGTAAGGCGAGGGCCGGCCGTTCATGTCGGTTACCTCCAGCAGGTCGGCGGAGAGATCCAGTTGCCGCGCCGGTCCGATGGTCATCAGGTAGTCGATGACCACCGTGAGTTGACCCGGCTGCAGGGCACGGTAATTGGCCTCGAGCTCCTCGGCCAGGGAGTAGGCGACTACCTCCTTGAGCAGTTGGCCGTCGGGGCCGAAGAGCATGGCGATGGGCATGACGTCGCTGGTGCCGCCGGCAGCAGCGCCGCGCACCAGCAGGCGGACGATGCTCTCGCTGGCCAGGTCCGGCAACAGGAAGAACCGCAGGGCGGAGTCGGCCAGGTCCAATTGCTGCTGGTAAGGAAAGCCGGACACCGACTGCGGCTCCGGCCGGGCCCGGTGTTCCAGGGTTACGAAATAGGTGAAATCGTCTCCGCCCACGGGCAGGCCTTCCAGGCCGAAGGCGTCGTTGACCAGGTTGTTGTAGTCGGTGACCAGGATGAAATAGGTGCCGTCCGCGGGCAGGTAGAGATCTCGAACCGTGGTGGCCGAGTTGGGATTGAGGGCGTAGCGGAAATAGAAGGCGTTCCAGTCATCGTCCACGCCCAGGATGAGCAAGCCCGGCAGACAGGCTCCTTCCGAGGTGGCCTCCAGGTGAAGATAGCTTCCCGCCAGGCTGGCGCCGCCCGGGGCGGCCAGGATGAAGGCATCGTAATCGGCATCGGCATGGCCGTCGCCGTCGAGGTCGGTGGGAGCCGCCACCGTGCCTCCCAGGGTGACCTGGTCTCCCTCGGCGGGCAGGTTCACCAGGGTAGGATGCCAGTTGGGGTAGAAGATGTCGTTGTTTTCCTGGCCCTCGTAAACATCCGGTTCGCCCAGCCGGTCGGGAACGCAGTTGCCGTCCTCGGCGTGGGTGCCCGGACCGCAGATGACGTCGGGAACGCAGAGACCATCTTCCAGGTGGGTGCCGGTGGCGCAGTCGCCGATGATGGGCTCGCATTCGAAGGTCAGCGGGTTGAAGGTGGTGCCCTCGGCGCACTCGGGAACAGGCAGGCAGGCCGAACCGCTCCAGTATTCATCGCTGGCACACTGGGGTACGCACTCGCCGTTTACCTCGACGGTGCCGGCGCCGCAGTCGGTCAAGTCCGGCTCGCACCGTCCGTTCAGGGTGTTGAGATGGGTGCCAGGGGCGCATTCGACGATGGGCCGGCAGCCACGGGAGGCAGCGTCCCAGTACTGGTCATCGGGACACAACGGTACGCACTGATCACCTACCTTGGTGGTGCCCAGACCGCAGCTGGTTTCTCCACAACCGCTACTCAGCCAGGGAATGGTTGCCAGTAACAACACCAGGCCAATCCAGGAAAATCGCCGTGACATTTGATAGCCTCCTTGACTACACCGTGCGGAACGACCGCCATAATGGTATTGGTGATTTCGAGGGAGGGAAGTGTGGCATGGGGTTGTGGGGCTGTCAAGGTTGAAATGGCCGGCGGGGTGTGGCCCGCCTTGCCTGGAGACACCGCCTGGTTTATATTGACAGGGGAGGCGGTTACGTGGCCAACAAAGGGAAATTGCCGCGCTTCGCCGGGGCGCAGCTGCCCCGGTTGCGCCGGTTGGTGGAGCTATCGCGAGACATCACCGGGGACCACTTCCGTCTCGGCAGCGAGGAAGTCGACAGCTGGCCGGTGGAGATTCGTACCCTGGCCGATCTGCAGAGCGAGGAAATCCATCCCTCCGGGGTGCTGGCGGACATCGCCCGCTACCAGTACAGCGACAGGTTGTTCGGGCGCAAGCAGGACCTGTACCGGGTCAACCTGCAGGATCACAACATCCTCCGGGTCCTGCGCCAGGACCCGGGGCGGCTCGGCTTCTCGCCCTTCTTGCTGTACGTGCTCACCCACGAGTTGATCCACATCGTGCGTTTCGTCAAGTTCCTGGTGCCCTTTCACACCCCGCGGGAAACCCGCCAGGAGGAGGAGCAACGCGTGCATCACCTCACCCAGGCCATACTCGGCAAGGTGCCCATGCGCGGGATGGAACGGGTTCTGCGGCACTACCAGAAGCTCGCCGGCGGGAGGGAATAGGACCAGCGCCGCGGAAACGAACGCCGGGCAGGGAAGTTCCCGTCTACTGGGCCGGCTGCTCCTTCTGCCCGGTGGCCTCGGGAGGTTCTTCCTCGTCGAGCTTGGCCATCCTCTCCACCCAGTCGGCGGCCAGCTTGCCCAGCCGACCACCCTTCTTGGCCTGCTGGTGGAGGTACTGGTGAAAGGCAGTCTTTTTCTCGCCGTGCAGCGCTCCCACCACGATGTGGGCGGCGGGATCCTCGTCGTAGGCGATGCCGGCCCGCAGGGCCGCCTGGAGGATGTAGGCGGGCTTGGCGTTGGCCAGCTTCACCAGGGGATCCACGTACTCGCTGCGGGGTTGCGCGGGGGCGTCGCGGCAGGCCCGGTACACCTTCAGTGCGGGCCGGAAGTTGCCGCTGTCCGCGGCGCACTGGCACAGGCCCTGGAGCAGGGTGCGGAAGGCGTCGCTGTCGGCCTGGTAGAGCTTGTCCTGGGCCGAACCGTCGGCGGGGAAGGCCTTGGCGAAGGCCTGGCAGTCGCCGCCGGATTTCCACACGGCATAGAGCAGGGCCGTCCGCGCCCAGGGGCCCTTGGCCTTGCCGGCGTATTTTCCGGCAATCTCCTTCTGCTTGGCCTCTGCCAGGGCCAGGGCGGCCTGGACCTGGTCGGACTCGGCTGCCTGGGGATCGCGTAGCTGCGCCAGCGCGGCCAGCGGCGACGGCGGCGACACCGGCATGTTGCCCTGGAGATTGATTTCCTTGTCCAGTTGCCCGAAGGCGATGGCCACGTCGTCGATGGCCCAGCCGTCGGCTCCCTGTACGAAGGGAATGGCGCCGCTGTTCTCGCCGTCGTCGACCAGCAACAGGCGGACCTTGCCCGGGGCCCGGGCTCCCTTGATCTTGACCTTGTCCAGGGCACCGGAAGACGCCCGCTCGATGAAAGCCTGGGCCTTGGCGGTGAACTCGGCCGGCGGGGTGGCCGTCAGGGCGGCATTGCTGAAGTGGTGCAACAGTTCGAAGGGATCCCCCCCCTGGAGTTTCTTGGCCTCCTCGACCAGGGCCAGGTAGCGTTCCTTCAGTGCCTGAAAGACACTGGCCGACGCTTGCGGCAGACGCTCGTACTTGTTCTGGCAGGCACAGACAGCCGTCATCACCGATACCAGTACCGCCCCCAGCAGGCGCTTGCGGGATGAACTCATGAAACACCTCCTTGCAACTGCTTTGATCTCAATTTCCCACCCGGCGGGTGAGGGAACTCGGCACCTGGCCGATTGTTTTCCGACGAGGCAGACTTGGGCAAGGAACACCCCCACCTGCGGAAATCAGTCCTTCAATTCCCGCAGGAATTCTTCCTTGGTTACCAGTCCCTTGCGGGCCATCACCCGCATCAGGGCCCAGAAGTATTTCTCCAGCTTCTGCAGTGTCTCCCATTCACCGGTCTGTACTTCCTTGAGGTAGTCCTCCATGGCTTCGTCGGAGGAAATGGCACCGGCCCGGTTGCCGACACGCGCCGCCCGCCGGGCCTTGATCTCGGCAACCTTGTCGCGGACCTGCCGGGAGTCGGGTTCGGCGTCACGGTCTGCCCGCTTCCGGGCTTCCTGGTAGGTGGAGGTGTCAACCTGTTCCATCTCTCCGCCCGGCCGCACCAGCACCATCTTGCCGGTGTCGCGGTGCTGGGCGTGGTACAGGCTCAGCGGCTTGATGTTGGTGTTCTGTCCCCGGTAATACTTGCGGATGGCCGACTGGATGGCCGATATGGTGGCCAGCACCGGGCGTACCTTGCAGCCGGTGGTGAACTCGATCTCGTCGATGACGGCGATGTTCATGGGATCCGACATGGCGATGGTCATGATGCGCGAATGCCCCTGTTGTTGCAGGTCGATGGGGATGAGATCGTTGTTTTCGCAGGTCTGGTAAGGCACCAGGCGCAGGGCCTCGCCGTCTATCTGGGCCTGGGAGAGATCAACCACCGGCAGCGACATCACCTCGCCCAGTACCTTGGCCAGCATGCCTTCGGTGATGAATCCCTTGGCTACCAGGGCGGTTCCCAGCCGGTGTCCCCACTGGCGCTGGTAGGCCAGGGCGGCATTGAGTTGATCCTGGTCGATGATGCCGCGTTCAAGGAAGATCTCACCCAACTTTTTCCTGGTCATGGATTTCCTTTTGTCGAAAGTTCCGGGGGGATGGTACCAGAGCGATGCCGGGCAGATCAAGCCCGTTGCCCGGGTTACGCCAGCGACGGCACTGGCGGCTCGGTGACGGTGACCTGTCCCTTCGTGTTCTCTCCCTGATGGGGTCGGCGCAGATAGCTGTTGACTACCGTCCCTTCCTGGAATATCTACCCCTCGTCACGGTGGCCGCGGTGACAGGGAAGTCGGTTGAAAGCCGACGCGGTTCCGCCGCCGTGAGCGAGGACGAAACCGGCAGCAGTTCGGCCACTGGGCCCGCGGGCCTGGGAAGGCGCCGGGAGTAGGGAGATTCGCAAGCCGGAAGACCTGCCGCGGCCGCAGACAGTATTTTCTTCTCGAGAAAGGAGAGATACTGGCCATGTCGGTCCACTGAACCAGGAAACAGCCAGGAATCTCCGCACGGTCGTTGCCGCCCGCTCTGCACCGGGATGACGGCCACGACCGGCTACAACCTCCCGGTGCAGGCAAGGAGAACGACCATGAAAAAGCTGACGGTGAGCGTGATGGTAGCGGCGACGGCAGCGTTGCTGTCCGCCTGTGGCGGCTCCCAGGAACAGCAGGCCCTGGAGATCGTGGGCAGCTATTCCGACGACTGGGGAACCACCCATACCATCACCGAGTCCAGTTGGACCCAGCACTCCGAGGGCATGGACGACTCGGTGTTCGAGATCGCCGCCTACGACAACGACGCCGATTTCCTGGTCGCCCAGGGTGCCGCCGGCAATCCCTTCAACCCCGGCAAGTGGAGCCGCTTCGACTGGACCGAGAGCGCCGGCGCGCTGTACTTCTGCCAGATCGTCTTCGACGCCGAGACCCAGGAGGCAGCCACGGCCAACACCGGCGCCGACCGCAGCGATCTCGAAGCCGGCTGCAACGGCTTCGGCTGGTCGAAGCTCAACCCCCAGTAGCGCGACGGCAGAGTTCGCCTGGCCTCCCGGTGGTGGTGGACGCGCCCCGGTCAGCCGGTTCTCAGGTCTCCCCGCACCAGGACTGGCCTCCCTCGGTCTTGTTGTTGCCGTCGTTGCACTCGAACACGGTGTTGTCGGGATCGACCACCGCCCAGACGGTGACCAGGCGCAGGGGAAACTGCGACAGGAAAGCGGTGAAGGTCACGCTCTGGCCGGGGGGGATGACATCGGGCACCACCTCCTCGTGGATGACACTGCCGCCCTGGTCGGGATCGCCGGCGAAGTAGCGCACCAGCACCGCGCTGGCCGGCAGCGACCCGTCGTTGTAGACGGTGGTCTCGACGCTGGGGGTCGGGCACCAGGCGTTGTCGATGGGGCCCAGCTCCAGGCGCAGGTCGGCCGCCTGCTCGCCCGCCGCCACCGGGGCGGTGATATCGTTGTTGTCCTCCCGGCACTCGCGTTCGGAGTCGGCGGCGTCGACGCTGGCGGTGATCTCGTCGGGCAGCCGGCCGGGGGAATTATTGGCGGCGTCGTAGGAGGCGTTGACCAGGATGAAAGCCCCGGGGGCGATGTTGTTCTGCAGCACTATGGTGAGGGGGTCGCCCTGGTCGTCCAGCAACGGTTCGCTCAGGGGGATGTCGGTCCAGTTGCCCGTGAATGATATCTCCACGCCGGGTCCCACCCGCAGGTCGCCGTTGTTGGCCACCACCAGGGTGATCTCCAGCTGTGAAGACAGCTGGCCGCAGGCCGATCCGGGAGAGGTGAACTGCATCCCGGTGGGTTCGAGATCCGGTCCCCAGGCGTAGGAACGCGGGTTGGAGCGGTAGGTGTTGTAGTTCCGGCCATGGTAGCTCAGCCAACTCTCCGGCTCCCGGCGGGGGATGGCTCCCGACTCGGTGACGTTGGTCACGTGGTAGGCATGCTGGTTCCAGATACGCCGGGCCGAGACCCAGGTGTCGGAGGCGTCACCCCACACCTCGATACCGGCGTTGTACTGGTTGTCGAGGTTCTCCGAGCAGAAGCCCGACTCGGTGGTGGTGCAGAAGACGATCTCGGCATTGCCGTCGTTGTCGACGTCGGCCACCACCGGGTACTCCACCCGGGTGCGGCTCTCCGATGGTTCAGAAAAGAGGATC
>QMME01000197.1 GCA_003647095.1 Deltaproteobacteria bacterium | reverse complement strand
GCCGGGATCTCCGCTTCGCTGCGCCAAGGAACAGCCTGGCTCTGTCTCTTGACGGCAGATAGAGTATTATCCCGCCCGCGGCGGCGAACGAGAGCTGAAATCCGGCGTCGAACAGGTCGCCCGGGCGGATGCAGAGCACCAGCAGCGCCGCCAGGCTGGCCAGCGCCAGGTCCACCCGCACCCGGCCCTTCTTGAAGTAGACGGTGCGCGCCCCCGCCGGCGCCGGAGCCACCCGCACCCGGCAGAGCAGCTCCCCGGGAGCGAGGCAGCTCTGCCCGGGGCCGCGCAGGAACTCGGCGATGTCCACCTCGCGCCGTCCCGCCGGCCCCTGCAACTGCAGCCGCGCCCCGTACACCAGCAGCGCCGGGGCGGTGTCGGCGCAGGGGGAGCAGTTGCCCAGGTTGCCGCCCAGGGTGGCGGTCTGCCGGATCTGCGGGCTGCCCAGCCGCCCGGCCGCCTGCTGCAGCAGCGGGTAGCGGCGGCCGAGCTCATCGTGCTCGAGGATCTCGGCGATGGTCACGGCCGCGCCGATGTCGGCGCCGGCGTCGCTCACCTCGATGCCCTGCAGCTCGGTGATGTTGCGCAGCGACACCAGCGCCCGGGGCCGCTCCAGCCCCTGGCGGAGCTTGACCAATAGATCGGTGCCCCCGGCCAGGAAGCGGGCCCCGCCGGGCCAGCGGCCCAGCTCCAGCGCCTCGTCGATGCTGGCGGGACGATGATAGGCGATGCTTGCCATGGTCGATGGTTCCTCTGCGGATTGATACCGGACTCCTGCCTATCATCCGGCCCGCGGGCAGTCAACCGGGCCGGGAGCCCGGATTTCCCACGTCGGCCGCGAACTGGAAAATCGTTCGCGTGAAACTGGAGATTGAGGGAAGGATGGTGGCGCCAGACAGGTAGAACTATCCCAGTTCCTTCAGGAAGTCGCGTGGGCAAACCACTATCACTTCCCGGTAACCACTGGCCCGGAGCAAGGCCCGGTCTCCGCTGATCACCAACCTGCCACCACAGGCCAGGGCACAGGCCAGGAACTTGTCGTCATCGGGATCGTCACACACCTGCCGTGGCAGTTCAGCCACCTGATAGATTCGCCCGTACGTCACCACGACGTCCACCAGGGGAACTGGGTCGACACCGGGATACCTGTCGGCCAACTCCTCCCCGACACGATAGTACTCCTCGATTATTTCTTCCGACAACGCCAAGTTCAACTCACCGGCAGCGAACTTTTGCACGATACGTGCCGGTGGTCCGGAAAAGAAGATGCTCGACATCAAGACATTTGTATCGAGGACGACTCTCACCCCCGTCTCCGTACCCTGGCAACTGCAGCCTTCACCCCGGAACGTTTCATCCCCGCCTGCCGTGCCTGACGTCGTGCCTCGCTTATCATCGTTGAAAACTCGTCCAGGGACGGAGTGGTGATTGCCTTGAGTACCACCACATCACCCTCGGCCACGACCACGAAGCGATCGCCGGCCTTGAGTCCCAATCTCCGGCGGACTTCCTCTGGTATGACCACCTGTCCCCGGGCCGACATCTTGGTCGTAGCCGCTCTGCTCATGCCCTGCCCTCCTTCCAGGAACGTCTTACTGGTAAGATTTTACCATCCGTGGGCACGCCTGGCAAGCGTGATTGCAGGGTCAACTCGAACGCCACGCCTTGATAATCGCTTACCCAGCTGGAGACCGGCTCCGGGCCCTGGCCGGGAGAAGTCACCGGGTCCGTGCCGGGAAACGGGAGCTAGGGTCAGACCACCACCGCTTGCCGGCGCAGTTCGGCGATCTCCTCTTCGGCCAGGCCGATCTCAGACAGAATGCACGCGGTGTGCTCGCCGTAGGCCGGGCAGAAGGGCAGCTCGCCGCCGCTCGCGGCCAGGTGCCCGGTGTCCACCGCCGCCGGCGGCAGGCGCACCCGGCGGCCGTCCGGGGTCCGCGTGTGCAGGAACTTCCCCGCCAGGTCTTCGAGTTCGAACACCTGCTCGATGCGCGAGATGGGGGCATGGGGTATGCCGGCGCGGGTAAGCACGGCGGAGAGTTCCGCGCCGGAGAAACGGCTGGTTATCGCCGTGATGGCCCGGTGCAGGCTCTCGCCGCCCGCCCGGCGGCCCTCGTTGGAGCTCCACTCGGGCCGGTCCAGCTCGGCGAACTCGGGCTGGGCGCAAAGCCGGCGCCACTGGGCGTCCGCGCCCACCGCCAGGTAGAGGTAGCCGTCTGCGGTGCGGTAGGCGTCGACGGGGAAGAACTGCCGGTGGCGGTTGCCCGAGCGGCGCAGTTGCCCGGGCGGGCTGTCCATGTCCAGCAGGGGCAGGAAGGTGGGCAGCCAGCTCGCCGCCGCCCGGGCCATGGAGACGTCGATGAGCCGGCCCCGGCCGCTGTGCTCGCGTTCCCACAGCGCCAGCAGCACCTGGCTGAAGGCCTCGTCGCCGGCCTTGAGGTCGACCAGGGGCACCCCGCAGAGCAGCGGCGGGCCGTCGGGCTCGCCGGTGAGATCCATGTAACCCACCCGGGCCTGGACGACCGGGTCGTAGCCGGGTACTGCGGGGTGGTCGAGCCCCTGGGCGGAGATGCAGCACCAGACCAGCTCCGGCCGCACCGCCTGGAGCGTGTCGTAGTCGATGCCCAGCTTGCGGTGGTGGGCGGGCAGGGTGTTGGTGCAGAAGACGTCCACCTGCAGCCGCTCGAGGAGGCGGTGCAGCAGCCGCTGCCCCTCGGGGTGCTTGAGGTCGATAGCCAGCGATTCCTTGCCCAGGTTGGGAGCCACGAAGTAGGCGTGGCGGTCGGCCCCGGCCACTTGGCGGCCCACGTAGCGGTTGGGGTCGCCGCGGCGGCTGCCCGGCGGCCCGGCCGCCTCGAGCTTGATCACCCGCCAGCCCAGCTGCACCATGCGCTGGGTGGCGTAGGTCATGGAAAGCGCCTGCTCCAGGCTCACCACCAACGGGGTCTTCATGGCGGGCTCCTTTCCTTCTCCCCGGTTCCGTTCCCTGCAGCAGTAACCCAGCCGCGCCCCAAAGGCAACCGCCTTGCCCTCACACCAGTTCAGACAGGAGCACGCGTGCCGGGCACAGGCGAATCCCCTCGGGGGTGGTGGCGTCGCGGGTGCCGCTGGCCGATATCTGCCAGGTTCTGGAACGCCGAACGCCGGGGACAGGCCCGCAGTAAATGCCCCGTAAATCAAAGAGATATCAGCAACAGGAGGCTGGCCATATTATATTTACCTTCAACATCAGGTAGTTATCGACAGGGCAATCGCTCGGCCGGGCTAGTAGACTGATTCCTAAGCGCTTTCCCTTGTGCCTGTCCCCACGGTTTCCTGCGTATTCCCCTCCGGCAATATGCAGGGCCAGCGTGGTCTTGACCACCTGCCGCGGGCCACCGACGAGAACCATCTTTCTTGAGAGGTCTCGCTCGACCTGAGGCCTGAGATATCTGTCGATCGTCTCCATGCTGTGATTTTGTACAGGTGTCAGAAATTTCTACAAACTTTTTTGACTGCTGTCCAATTTACCCACAACGACTGTCAAGGGACGCCGGCCTTTGCGAATTTGGGAGACGTCTTCTTTTCAGCGCTTCTGTCCCCCGATTGTTCTGAAGTTTGTCACTTTGTGATAACCGTCCCCTAGAACCTGATCGGCTCCCGGTAGGTGCCGAAGACATCCTTGAGCACGCCGCAGATCTCGCCCACGCTGGCGTAGGCCTCCACCGCGTCCATGGCCGCGGGCATGACGTTCTCGCCGGCCGCGGCGGCCCGGTGCAGCCCGTCCAGTGCCCGCTCCACCGCGGCGGCGTCGCGCTCGGCGCGCACGTGGTTCAGGCGCTCGATCTGACGCCGGGCCTCCTGCTCGCGGTAGGGATGGAACTCGATGTCGCGCTCGGCCTCCTGCTCCACGAACAGGTTCACCCCCACCTTGGGGATCTCCCCGGCCTGGATGCGGCGCTCCCGCTCCCAGGCCTGGCGGTTGACCTCGGCCTGGAGCCGGCCCTCGGCGATGGACTTCACTATTCCGCCCTGGCGCTCGATGTCGTCGAGGATGTCCAGGATCTTCTTCTCCATCAGGTTGGTGGTGCTCTCCACGAACCAGGAGCCGGCCAGGGGATCGACGGTGTCGCACAGGCCCACCTCGTGCATGAGGATCTGCATGGTGCGCAGGCTGAGCTTGGCGGCGTGCTCGGAGGGGATGGTGTAGGCCTCGTCGTAGGAGCACAGGGCCATGGTCTGGGTGCCGCCGAGCGCGCTGGCCAGTGCGTAGTAGGCCCCGCGCACGATGTTGTTCTCCGGCTGCTGGATGGTAAGCCCGCCGCCGCCGCCGCCGGCGATCATGCGCAGCTTCAGCGCCCGGGAATTGCTCACCCCGTAGCGCTCGCGCAGCAGGCGCGCCCACAGGCGGCGGCCGGCGCGGAACTTGGCCACCTGCTCCCAGAGGTTGCCGTGGATGTCGAAGTTGAAGGTGATGCCGGCGGCCACGGCGTCGGCGTCCAGGCCGCGCTCCAGCGCCCGCTCCAGGTAGGCGCAGGCGATGGCCAGGCCGCAGGCCATCTCCTGGGCCGGGGTGGCCCCCGACTCGCGGATGTGGTAGCCGCACACGCTCACCGGGCTGTAGCGGGGCACCCGGCGGGCGCAGAACTCCATGGTGTCCACCACCAGGCGGATGGAGGGCTCGGCCGGGAAGATCCAGGTGCCGCGGCCCACGAACTCCTTGAGGATGTCGTTCTGGCAGTTGCCGCGCAGCTTCTCCAGGGGAAAGCCGCGCTTGCGGGCCAGGGCGAAGTACATGGCCATGATGGCCACCGCCGAGCCGTTGATGGTCAGCGACACGGTGACCCGGTCGAGGTCGATGCCGGCGAAGGCCTCCTCCATGTCGGCCAGGGTGTCCACGGCCATGCCCACCCGGCCCACCTCGCCCTCGGCCATGGGATCGTCGGAGTCCAGGCCGCACTGGGTGGGCAGGTCGAAGGCCACGTTGAGCCCGGTTTGGCCGTGCTCCAGCAGCCACAGGAAGCGCTCGTGCGTCTCGGCGGCGGTGCCGAAGCCGGAGTACTGGCGCATGGTCCAGGGCCGCTTGCGGTACATCAGCGGGTGCACGCCGCGGGTGTAGGGATACTCGCCGGAATCGCCCACGGCCTCCAGGCCGCCGGAGCGCTCGACGTCCTCGGGCCGGTAGACCGGCTCTATCTCGATGCCCGACTCCCATACCACCGGGGGCAGCTTCTCGTCCGGGGAGCTCATTTCTTCACCTTCTCTTCTATGAAGGCCGTTATCTCGCCAAAGGGCGTGCCGGTGGGAAACACCCCGGCCACCCCCAGTTCCTCGAGTTGCCGGTGATCGCGGCGGGGGATGTTGCCGCCCACCAGCAGGCAGGAGCCCTCCCAGCCGGCCCGGCCGAGCTCGTCGATCACCTTGCGGCACAGCGGCAGGTGGGCTCCCGAGAGGATGGACAGCCCCACCACGTCGGCCTGTTCCTCCACCGCCGTCCGGGCGATGGCCTGCGGGCTCTGGCGCAGGCCGGTGTAGACCACCTCCATGCCGGCGGCCATGAGCGCCCGGCACACCAGCTTGGCGCCCACGTCGTGGCCGTCCAGGCCGGGCTTTCCAATCAGCACGCGTATCTTTCCCGCCATGTCAACTCCCCGCAGTGTCGTCCTTCCGGGCCGCCCGCAGCTCGGCCCGCAGCTTTTCCGTGGCGCCGGCATCCACCGTGCCGTCCGCGGCCAGCACCACCCCGTAGTCGTTCCGGGCCGCCGTCTCGCTGACATAACCCGCGGCCACGTCGCCGGCCACCAGCTCCGTCTCGCGCTCCAGCGGATCGCCGAAGCCGCCGCCGCCGGCGGTCTCCATGACGATGCGCCGGCCCGCCGCGATAGTGGTCAACCCGTAGGGATCGGCCGGTTCATCGTCCACCAGGAAGGCGGCCCGGCGGCCCGGCCGGCCCCCGAACAGGCCCTGCGGTGCCCGCCGCAGCCGTCCCGTCTGCACCCCCAGCATCACCGGACCGCGCGGAGCTTCTTCGCCGGCGGGCACCCGGAACACCTCGCGCAGGGCCGGTGCCCCGCGACGGCGTCCCGCCCCGCCGGAATCGCGGATCAGCTCCCGGCGTTCGACCAGCAGCGGGGTGTCGCTTTCGAAGATCTCCGCCGGGGTGTTGGCCCCGTTGGCGGGGAAGATGAACACCCCGGCACCATCCTGCCCGGCCCCGGCACCCATGCCGCCGCCGCGGATGACCACGGTGTGGAAGGGCCTGCCGTCGGCGCGGCGGCCGTAGAAGACGTTCATGGTGGCGGGGGTGCCGCCGCTGCCGGCGATCACCCGTTGCGGCGCCGCCCCGGCCAGGGCCCGGTACACCAGCTCGGTGAGGAAGTGGCCAATCTGCATGCGCGCGGCCACCGCCGCCGGCGGCCGGCAGTTGACCACCGAGCCCTCGGGAGCCCGCAGGCGGATGGGCCGGGCGCAGCCGGCGTTGTTGGGCAGCTCCGGGTCGAGCATGCTCTTTACGGCCATGAACACGTAGGCGTAGGTGAAGTTGAACACCACGTTGCCGCCCCAGTCCACCTGGCCGGAGGAGCCCTCCAGGTCCACGGTGAGCTCCTCGCCGCGCACCGTCACCTCCGCCCGCAGCAGCAGCTCGGCGCCGCCCTTCTGCTCCACCACGATCTCGCTGCCGTAGCGGCCGTCGGGCAGCTCGGCGATGGCCGCGCGCATGGAGCGCTCGGTGCGGCCGATGATCTCCTCGGCCAGGTCCTCGAGATCGTCCAGGTGGTACTCGTCCAGCATGCGGCATACCTGCTCGGCGCAGACGTGGTTGGCGGCCACCTGGGAGCGGATGTCGCCGACCACCTGCTCCGGGGTGCGCACGTTGGCGCGGATCAGCTCCAGTACCGCCTGGTTCGCCTCCCCGCCGCGGTACAGGTGCACCGGGGGTATGAACAGCCCCTCCTCGTACACCTCGCGGTTGTCGGACGACACCCGCCCGCCGATGTCGGAATGGTGAAACACGCAGGCGGTGTAGCCCGCCAGCCGCTCCCCATGGAAGATGGGGCTGAGCACGCAGACGTCGTTGAGGTGCCCGGCCAGGGCCCAGGGGTCGTTGGTGATGAAGACGTCGCCGGGGCCGGCCTCCTGCAGCAACGGGGTGTTGACCAGCTTCTCGATGCCCAGGGCCATGGCCCCCGACTGGCCGGGGGTGGCGAAGGTTCCCTGGGCCAGCTCGCGGCCGCGCCGGTCGGTGAACATGCAGGTGTAGTCGTGGGCGTCGCGCAGCAGGCTGGAAAAGGCGGTGCGGGCCACGGCCGAGTCGGCCTCGTCGACGATGGACAGCAACCGCCGCCAGAGGATCTCCAGGGTGATGGGATCGAAGCGCCCGCTCATG
>QMME01000196.1 GCA_003647095.1 Deltaproteobacteria bacterium | reverse complement strand
GACGGCGTGCCCGACGGCTGCGACGCCTGCCCGGGACACGACGACTCCGCCGATACCGACAACGACGGAATTCCCGACGGCTGCGATGTCTGTGCCGGCTCCGACGACAAGTTGGATGCCGACTCGGACGGCGTGCCCGACGGCTGCGACGCCTGCCCGGGTTCCGACGACTCTCTCGACGGCGACGGCGACGGCATTGCCGACGGCTGCGACAACTGCCCGGCCGACGCCAACGCCGACCAGGCCGACACCGACGATGATGGTGTCGGTAATGCCTGTGATGCCTGTCCGGGCTCCGACGACGGCCAGGACGCCGATGCCGACGGCGTCCCCGACGGCTGCGACATCTGCGCCGGCGGCGACGACTCGGTGGATGCCGACGGCGACGGGGTGCCCAACCACTGCGACCAGTGCCCTTCCGGTAACGACGCCGTCGACGGGGACGCCGACGGCGTGGCCGATGCCTGCGACAACTGTCCCCTGCTGGCCAACCCCGACCAGGCCGATGCCGACGGCGACGGCGTGGGCGATGCCTGCGAGCCGGGCGGCGGCTGCTCCTGTGCCACCGAGCAACCGGCCCGGGGCGCCTGGCTGCTGGGCTTGCTGGGGCTGCTGCTGGGGTGGCGTCGCCGCCGTTGACTAGCCCGCCAGCATCTCCAGAAAGGCCTGCAGGCGGGCCTCGGTCTGGGCCTCGGAGAACACCCGCGGATCGTTGTGATCGGCCTCCATGACCAGCGCCGGGATGCCCAGTTTCCGTCCCAGTAGTTTCTGCTGGTCGAGTTGGCCCACCGAGTAGGGCTTGCAGGAACGATCCGAGTGCAGCAGCACGCCGTCGACCGAGTAGTCACCGGCCAGCTGTTGGATGGTGCGGAGCTTGTCACCGGTGGAGCGATTGAGGATGGGGTGCAGGTAGACCCGGGCCGCCGACTCCAACGGCCGGCGCGAATCCATCAGCGGAGCCAGCTCTCCCCAGGCATGGGTGTAGGTGGAGGCCACCAGGGCCACGCCGCGTTCGGCCAGCCAGGTGGCCAGCCAGCGCACCCGGTACCAGATGGGCAGGTTGTCCCAGAGCAGGCGCTTGCTCTCGCCGGGCACGGCAGCGATGCCCTGCTGCCGGCGGCGTTCGAGCTCGTCGAGCAGCGCCCGGTAGTATTCCACGGTGAAGCGCTCGCCGCGCATTTCCACGATGGGAGCCATGTGAATGAAGGCGTCGAAGGCCGAGATGGGTGCCGGCCGTGCCCGGGCGGCCGCCAGCACCCGGGCCCACAGCTCCACGGCTTCCTTCGACAACCGCGCCGCCTGCTCCAGCCGGGACGGAGCCAGGCTGCGCCCGGCCACCCGCTCGGCCACGACCACCGCCTGGTCGAGCTGGCGCTTGACATACTCCACCTCGTGATCGTGCGCCTGGCGGTAGAGAAAGGGAGTGTCGATGAGCAGCAGCGGCACCCGGTAATGATCGGCCAGCACCCGGTACCAGTGCAGCACCGTCTGGCAGATGTTGTTGCAGCACAGCAGCAGGTCGGGACGGGGCAGGCGGCCCACCGGGGTGGCTCCCCCCAGAACGGTGCCGAAGTCGGTGCGGGCGTAGGAGCAGATGTCACGGCCGTAGCCGGCGTCCTCGGCCCGCTCGCACAACCGTTCGGCCACGCGGCGGATGCCGCACACCGCTCCGTGGTTCTCCGGGTAGTGCACGTGGTAGCCCAACGCCACCAGGAACTCCACCGGCCCTCCCGAGGTCACCCAGGCCACCGGCCGGGCCCCTGTCGAGTAGCGCCCGGACAGGTAGTGGCCGGCGATGAGCTGCTTGAGCCAGGGCGACGTCGCCAGCGGTGGTCCGAATGGGGCATCACGGCCGGGCGGCCGGGTACGCAGGCGGCGGGCGGAACGCCAGCGCTCGAGCCGCAGCAGGGCTGCTCCCACCCCCTTGACCATGAACTGGTAGCGCAGTTTGGCCAGCAGGCTCATAGCGTCTCCAGGAAGGCCTCGAGGCGGTTGGCGGCGGCGGCGGGCAGGTCACGGCTGAGCTCCAACTCGAGCACCAGCACCCGCAGGCCGGCGGCCTCCAGCAGGCGGGTTACCTCCGGCAGCACGAACAGCTCCGGCTCGCAGAACTTGGGATTGGTCACCACCAGCGCCCGGGCGCCGCTGCCGGCGGCCTGCTCGAGCAGGTGCTCGGCTATCCGGGAGGGGGCGGCGCCCCGGGTGGCATCGGGCGGTCCGCCCAGCAGGCGGCGGGCCTGGCGCCGGGCCGGGTCGGGCTCGTCGTCCACCGCCCGGTAGAGGCGCCGGCCCAGGTTGCAGCCGGCATCCCCCACCACCAGGCCCCCGGCCCGATCGATGACCTCCAACAACCCCACCGGCTCGGCGACGATACCCCCCAGCAAGATGGCCTTCTGACCCGGGGCCGCACCACGGTGCCGATCGAGCACCTTGTCGAGCAACTCGCGGAAGCGGTCGGCGGCCAGGTAGTTGCGGCAGCGCAGCAGCCGGTAGAGCTCGGCGTTGTCGAGTTCGAGTTGGCGCCGCTCGCGCCACAGCCGGGCCAGGGCCGCCTCGGCGGCGACCTCGATCTCCAGGTGGCGATTCCAGGCCTGCTCGTCCAGGGGCCGGCCGGAAATATCGGCCAGGGCCTGCGACAGGCCGGCCAGCTCTGCCACGGTGAAATCGAGGGCCGCCGGGCCCTCGCCCCGCGCCAGGTAGAAAGTCAACACCGGCAACCCGGGGTGGTGAAAGTCGAGCAGTATGCTGCCCAGCCCCTGCAACGAGTCACAGCCGTGCGGCACCAGCAGGCAGTCGCAATCCCGCAGACCCCCGGCGAGGACGAAGCCCAGGCCGCGGCGGACGATGTCGCAGACATAACTCTGCAGGTGGGCGTCGGCCTCGCCGACATCGGTTCCCGGAGGTCCCCACACCTCTATGGGAAGAAAGCCATGGGCCTGCAGCAGGGCCCGCGGGTAGTGGATGGGAAATACCGCCGCCACCCGTCCCCCCGCCTGGTGCTGTTCTTCCATCACCTGCCGGCGCGAGGGGATATCAAGCAATTGCTACTCCGTCTCCAGGATGGTGAACTCCACCCGGCGATTGGCCTCGCGACCCTTGCGGGTCTTGTTGTCGGCAATGGGCTTGCTCTCGCCGTAGCCGACCGCCTCCAGGCGGGCCGGGTCGATGCCGCCCTTCTTGACCAGGTACCTCATCACCGAGCGGGCCCGGGCTTCCGAGAGCCGCTGGTTGAACCGCTCGGAACCCCGCGAATCGGTGTGTCCCTCGATGCGCACCCGCTTTATCTCGGAGTGGCCGCGCAGTACCTGGGCCACCTGGTCGAGCAGCCGATAGGAGCGGCGCAGGATGGTGGAACGGCCGGTGGCGAAGTAGACCTTCTGCAGGATCTCGATCTTCTTCTTCCTGACTATGACCACTACCCGACCCTTGTCGGGACAGCCGTCGGAGTCTTTCACCCCGTTGATGGTCTCGGGCTCGAGCGGACACTTGTCTTTGTCGTCGGGAATACCGTCCTTGTCGTTGTCGGGATCGGGGCAGCCATCATCGTCTTCGAAGCCGTCCTTGTCCTCGGCCTGCCGCGGGCACTTGTCGACGTTGTCGGTCAGGCCGTCCTCGTCCTGGTCACCCCAGGGGCAGCCCTGGTTCTCCCGGGGGCCGGCTTGCTCGGGGCACTTGTCCTCCTTGTCGGCGAGGCCGTCCGCGTCCTGGTCGCTGAAGGGACAACCCTGGTGCTCTACCGTACCCTTGTCGTCGGGACACTTGTCCTTGGCGTCGGTGATGCCGTCGCCGTCGTTGTCGGGATCGGGACAGCCGTCGTCGTCCTGGAAGCCGTCCTTGTCCTCGGGCTGCTCGGGGCACTTGTCCACGTTGTCGGTGAGGCCGTCCGAGTCCTTGTCACCCCAGGGGCAGCCCTGGTTCTCCGGTGGTCCGGGCCGGTTTACGCAGTTGTCGATGTCATCGGTGACTCCATCGGCGTCGGCATCGCCCCAGGGACAGCCGCCGTTCTCGGCCGGACCCGGTTCCCGGGGACAGCGATCGTCTTCGTCGGTCACTCCGTCGGAGTCGCTGTCGCGCACCCGGGGAGACCACATCACCCCCAGGAAAAAGCGGTAGTTGGGGGTACCCCAGCCCGGCTGCAGGCCGCCGCCGCCACCGACGGTGAAAGTGAGATCCCAGGGGCCCTGGTAACGCAGCCCCAGCAGCCACTCCAGGGGTACTTCGGAGGGACGGTTGTGAAACAGGTTCTTGATACGGCTCGAGCCGAAGATCTCTCCCAGGCCCCACCAGTCCTTGGCGAAACGATAACCGGCGCCCAGGCGGTAGAACAGCTCGTGCCCGGCCTCGAGATCGCGGTAGGAGGCGTTCTCGGTAAGCAACCAGGCGCCGATGTTGGCCGCCAGCAGCAGCCGCTCGCCCAGCAGCCGGCGCGATACCGCCACCGTCGGTGCCAGGGTGACCGAGTTCGAACCCAGGAAGGCGCCTTCCTCTCCCGAGGGCAGGGTCAGCGGTACGCTCAGCGCCAGGGAGATACCGTGTTTTTCCTCGCGCAGGGCGGTCAGCTTGGGCACCACGCGGATGTCGCCCAGGGCAGCGGCGGTCAGGCCCCGGTCGGCCCCGGTGCTCTCGTCGATCATGGCCCCGTCCTGGTAGAAGATCGCCGGAACGTCCACCCCGATGGTGAGCCAGTCGGTCATGCCCATGGAAACCATGAAATCGGCCGCCACCCGGTCGGAGACCAGGCTATGCAGTATGGCTCCGTTACGAATGATCACCAGGGGATTGCGGCTGTAGTTGAACAGGAGGCCGACGTTGATGTCACCCGACTCCTCTCCGCGGCCTCCCTCGGTGACGAAGACACCCTGGCTGTCGAGCGAGGGCTTGAAGCGCTCGCTGTCGAATCCCTCCGCCCCCTGGGCCAGGACCGAAGAGGATGCCAACATCAGGACAACGGCCAGCAACAACGTGGTGCGCCGGTGGATCATATCGCCTCTCCCTGGTTTTTTTGTTCTCTTGTCAACCGCTGAGCATACCCAATCACCCCTGCCCGGTCAAACATTGCCTTGGAGAAAAAGTTGTTGTAGTAATCAACACATGAAAGCTAGCGAACAGATCTTTTCCGCCTGGCCGGCGGGAGTGGTGCTGTTGTTGCTGTGCCTGGCCTCACCGGCCGCCTGGGCCCAGAACCAGTGGCTCGACAAGGGCATCGAGGCCTACGAAAACTTCGAGTACCAGCAGGCGGTGGGCCTGCTGGAAAAGGCGCTGGCCCAGCCCGACAACAGCCCCCAGACGACCGCCCGCATCCAGGTCTACCTGGGGGTGGTACGCTACACCCTGGGAGACAAGGCCGGCGCGGAAAAGGCCTTCCGCCTGGCCCTGCAGAGCGACTACCAGGTGGAGCTGCCCCCCGACACCTCGCCCAAGATCTCCACCCTCTTCGCCAGGGTCAAAAAGAGCGTGCCTCCGCCGGTTCCCCACCCACCCGCCGGCGGGACCGGCAACCAGCAAGTGGGAACGACCAACCCGCCGGGAGTGGAAGGAAAGGTGCCGCCCCCGCCGCCGCGGCGACGACTGTGGACCTGGATCGCCCTGGGCGTGGGTGGAGCCGCCCTGGCCGGCGGTGGGGTGTTCGCCTACCTGGCCGCCTCGGCCAAGAACGATTTCGACAAGGAACCCTTCGCCGACCGGGCAGCGGACCTCAAGAGCACCGTCGAATCGCGCAGCCTCACCGCCAACATCCTGCTGGGCACCGGGGCGGCAGCCGCGGTGACCGGGCTGGTGCTCTTCTTCCTGGAGGGCAGGCCGGCGAAGCCCGAGAAGTCCACGGCCCGCCCGGCGCTGCAGGTGACACCCACCGGCGTGCAGGCCACCTGGAGGTTCTGAGATGGCCGGGCCGCGATCCATTCTGTCCACCTGCCTGGCCGTCCTGCTGGCTCTGTCCGGCGGCGGCTGCTTCTACAGCCTGGACGTCGAGGGCAAGCAGTGTACTCCCGGTTCGACGGAGCACGCCTGCCCGGCGGGCTACAGTTGCGTGCCCGCCGCGGACGGCGGCACCGGGGTGTGCCTGTCGGGCCCGGTCGATTCCGGTCCCGACAGCGGCACCTGCATCGAGGGAGAGAAGGCCTGCAAGGCCGATGACCCGCTGGTGGTGCTGGAGTGCAGCGGCGGCACCTGGCGGGAAAACCCCTGTCCGGCGAACAACTACTGCTTCTTCACCGGCCCCAGCGGCGACGAGGTCGATTGCCTGCCCGACTGTACCTCCAGCAGCGACTGCGGTCGCGACGGCTATTTCTGCAACGACACCTCGCACCACTGCGAGGAGCGGGGCGATTGTTCCCCTCCCGGGGCCCGGCGCTGCGTTTTCTCCGGCTACGAGGCGGTGGAGACCTGTGACGAAGACAGTCGCCAGTGGGTGGAACAGCGCTGCGAAAGCAGCCAGTACTGCCACGAGCGCTACACCACCTGCCTGCCCAAGTGCAGCAGCGACACCGACTGCGCCAACCTGCCCGACGCCCAGAACCCCGAGCCCAACAGCTGCAACCTGGCGGACGGCAAGTGCCTGTTCGTCGACCTGTGCAGCGGAGACGGCGATTGCGGGGCGGAGCATCGCTGCGTGGGCGGTGCCTGCATCACCGAACCGCTCAGTGAAGCCACCAGCACCCAGGGCAGCGCCGACCTCGACTGCTACAAACCCAGCTACACCGTGCCTCCCGACGAGGGAAGTGAAACAACCTGCCTCCTGGAAGGTTACCTGACCAAGTTGATGGGTAGCGGCAGCTTACAGACCGGCGAGACCATCGGCCTCACCCTGGAGGTGTTCACCGAGGAAGACATCCTGGACGGCAACACCTCGTCACCGCTGACCACGGTCACAGTCATCGACAACGAGGGGAAGGGCTTCTATCACTTGCAGAGCGGCGTGGCCACCAGGCAGCCGCTGGTCTTCCGCGTGACTGATGCCGGCTCCAGCTTCAAGACCACCTACGTGTTCGGCTTTTACCTGCGCTCGGACGCCTGTGCCGGCGGTACTCTGCAAAACGTAGACGTGCCCGCCATGAAGGCGCAGTTCTACACCTCCTACATCGAAGGCAGCGGCGTGGTGGTGGACCCCACTCGGGGGTTGCTGCTGGTGCGCACCCTGGATTGCTCCGACGTCGATCGCTTGATCGGCGCCACCGTGGCCACAACTATTCCCGCTGAGACTCGTTTCTACATCAAGCTGGAACAGTCCATATGGATACCCGACACGGAACTTACCGAGACCACCGAGACGGGCTGGTGGGGAGCGGCCAACGCCATCGCCATCAAGGGGGTGGTGGGTGCCATGGCCAAGCAGGCGAGCAGCCTGATAGCCCTGGGAGCGCACGAGGTACGGGTC
>QMME01000195.1 GCA_003647095.1 Deltaproteobacteria bacterium | reverse complement strand
TTCTCCAGCACCCCGAACACGGGCAGGTTCAGCGTCTGGCAGAACCTTATCGAACGCCGCACGTCCTGCACCGACACCTGCTGGGGAGTGGTGACGATGATGGCCCCGTCCGGGTTTTCCAGCAACTGGATCACCGACAGCGGCTCATCGCCGGTTCCCGGGGGCGAATCGATGAGCAGGTAGTCCAGCTCACCCCACTCGACGTCCCGGAGAAACTGCATGATGGCGCCGTACTTCATGGGACCACGCCAGATGACGGCCTCGTCCTTCTGCGGCAGCAACAGGCCGATGGACATGACGTGCAGGTTCTCGCCCACCTTGACCGGGAAAATGGAGTTCTCCGTCCCCTCCACCCGGGCTCCCTCCAGGTGCAGCAGCTTGGGAACGCTGGGTCCGTGGATGTCGATGTCCAGCAGCCCCACCTTCTTGCCGGCCAGGGCCAGGGCAGCGGCCAGGTTCACCGCCACCGTGCTCTTGCCCACGCCACCCTTGCCGCTGAGCACCACCAGCTTCTTGCCGATCTGGCACATGCGCGAGGCGATGGCCTGGCGATCCTGGAAGTCGCGGTCCGACTCGCCGGCTTTCTGGTTGTGGGCCGAGCAACTGCTGTCGGAACAGGTGGAACACTTGTTATCGCTTGCTGTCATGGTTCGGTCCTCTCTGGGTTGGTTCGTCGCCTGCGATGGCAACGCACACCTTTTTGACATGTCCCTTGAAACGGCGCATGCCGTCTCCTTCGGAGACAATAGTAAGCACTTGAGCGGCATCTGTCACCTGCACCCCGCACAGGTGGCTCACCGGGGTGCCGGCGAAGGCCCGCGGCGCCAACGGCGTCGAGGCCCCCAGCAGAACCACCTGGCGGCAGCCGGAACAGGCCCGCAGCAGGTCTTCCAGGGTGCCGTTGACGATGGTGGTGGCGGTGATCAGCGCCACCTGGCACTGGGGCAGCATCTCGGGTGCCTGCCGGGCCGGCAACAGGTCGCCGTCGGGCTCAGCGATCTGCTCGAAGATCTCCAGCCGCGACACCCGCCCGCGCAGGGCATCGAGCATGGGCCAGAAACAACCCACCATGCCCACCCGGTCCTGAGGGCGCAAATCGATGAGTTCCAGGGCGTCGCCGGCCCGGTCCCGGGATCCGGGGCGGTTGAGCAGGGCATTGGCGCAGGCCAGCCCCACCGCCCGTTCCACGACGAGCGGCGACTCCAAGAGTTCCAGCAGCTGCGCCGCCGGCCGGCCGCCGAGCGGACGCAGGCGCGGGGCGGCGCTGCAGCAATCGCCGGCGGCGTCCGCCCCCGGGCCCCCGGGGTTGGTCATGGCCACCCCGCAGGAACCGTCCGCCAGCAGCACCGCGGTGTAGTTCAGGCCGATGCGCACGTGCACCGCCGGCTGATCACCGGCCGCCTGCCGGGCGGCGGCGGCGATGCGCGCCCCCAGGCTCTGTTCAGCGTTCAATGGCACGGCGCACATTCTGCCACAGCCTCCTGATGTCGTCCGCCGCCGGGCCGGGCCCGGCCTCCACCACAGACCGGCCCTGCACCATGGCGCGGGTGACCGACGGGTGGTAACATATTCTACCCGCCAGGCCAACCCCCATCTGCCGTGCCTGTTGCTCGATGCGCTCGGCCAGCTCGGGGTTGATATCGGCCTTGTTGATGCAAGCCATGGTTTTTACGCCGAATCCCCGGGCCAGCTCGGCCACCCGTTCCATGTCGTGCAGGCCCGACAGCGTCGGTTCGCAGACGATGAGCACCGCCTGGGCCCCGGTGATGGAGGCGATCACCGGGCAGCCGATACCCGGCGAGCCGTCGGAGATGAGCAGGTCGAGATGCTCCGCCTCGGCCACCGCCCGGGCCTCGCGGCGCACCAGCGAAACCAGCTTGCCGCTGTTCTCCTCGGCGATGCCCAGCCGGGCATGCACCATGGGCCCGTGGCGGGTGGTGGACAGGAACAGCTCGCCGTTTAGCGAGGCCTCCAGCCGCAGCGCCCGCTCCGGGCACTGGTCCACGCCCACCCCGCAGCCCTCGCAGGAAAAATCGTCCACCCGCACCGGAGAACCCGGTCCCGCGGAAAAATGCAGGGCGTCGAAACGACAGTACTCCAGGCACAATCCGCAGCCCGTGCACCTGTCGGCATCGACCCGCGCCGTGCTGCCGCCGGAAAAGGGCCAGCGCTTCTGCACCCGGGGTTCGAGCAGCAGGTGCAGATCGGCCGCGTCCACGTCGCAGTCGGACACCACCGTCCGTCCGGCCAGGGCGGCAAACGACGCGGTGATGGAGGTCTTTCCCGTTCCTCCCTTGCCGCTGATCACCACCAGCTCGGTCACCTGGCGGCCGCTGCCGGGAGGCAGGCCGTCCGAGGGATAGGGATCCTGCTCGCCCCCGGCGACGGCCGGCTCGGCGGTCTCCACCACCGGGGCCGGGGCCGGCAAGCCGGGCAGCTTCTCCAGCAGCTCGAGGAACCTTCCCGCCAGTTCCGGCAACGACTCGATGGCCAGCCGGCCGCGGGAATAGCCCTCGGCGATGCGGCGGTCGTCGGATATCTCCATGAGGATGGGCACACCCTCTTGCCGGCACCATTCCTGCAGGGCCTGGTCGCCGATCCCCGCCCGGTTGACGATCACCCCGTGGGGCAGGCCCAGCTTGCGTACCATGGCCTCGGCCAGCTTGAGATCGTTGAGCCCGAAGGGCGTGGGTTCGCTCACCAGCAGTACCACGTCGCTTTTCTTTACCGCCTCGATGACCGGGCAGGAGGTGCCCGGGGGGGCGTCGAACACCACGAACGGTTCCTCGGCCACCCGGGCCCGCACCTGGCGGATGAGCGGCGGTGACATGGCCTCGCCTATCTGCAGCCGGCCATGGACGAACTGCGGACCCTTGGGGGAGACGCCCCACTCGACCACTCCCGTCGGCCGTTCCACCTCGCTGATGGCCGAGGCCGGGCAGGCCAGCATGCAGCCGCCACAACCGTGACAGAGCTTGGGAAAGGTCAACACCCGGTCCTTGAGCGCCAGGATGGCCGAGTAGCGACAGGCCTGGCTGCAGGCCCGGCAGGACTGGCCCTGGCCGAGCAGGCACTTTTGGGCATCCACCTCCGGCACCGGTATGGATACCGTCTGGCTGCCGGTGATTTCCGGGTTCAGGAAGATGTGGCCGTTGGGCTCCTCCACGTCGCAGTCGGCGTAGGTGACCCGCTGGCCCCGGCCGGCCACGGCGGCCGCCAGGCTGGTGGCCACCGTGGTCTTGCCGGTTCCGCCCTTGCCGCTGGCGACGGCGATGCGCATGACGGGCGACCCGCTCATGCCTCAGTTGCCGCCACGACCGCGACCGCCACCCCGGCCCCCGCCGGCGCCCCGGCCGCCTCCGCCGCCACGGCCGCCGCCGGCTCCCCGGCCGCGACCACCGCCGCGCCCGCGACCCCGGCCGCCGCCACCACCGGCGCCCTGTCCGCCGCCACAAGGTCCTCTTCCCCGGCCGGTTCCGGGTCCCTGTCCATCCGGTCCTGTTCCGTCTCCACCCGGCATGACCCTACCCTCCTTCCTGCTCGTCCTTCTCGAGTTCTTCCATGCGCCGACGCAGGTCGGAAAGTACCGCCTCCGCCTGGGCGGCCTGGTCCCTGAGCATCTTCAGTTCGTCGGCCTTGCTCGGCGACCAGCCTCCCCAGGGAACGACGGGGGGGCCCCAGGGACCGGCCGCCTGCCAGCCCCAACCGGCGCCCCAGCCGGCGCCCCAGCCGGCGCCCCAGCCGGCGCCACGGCCCCAGCCGCGACCGCGGCCGCGACCCCAGCCTCCTCCGCGGCCCCAGCCGCGACCGTAACCCGCGCCCACGGGACCGGGCTTGACGTACCCCGGGGAATCGTAACCGGCGCAATACCCCAGTCCCCGGCCTGTCCTCGGTCCTGCTCCCCATGGTCCTGTCCTGTCTCCACCTGGCATGATACACCTCCTTTTCTACCAGTGGCCCTCGACATCGGGGCCAGCAGCATGATCAAGTTTCCCCTCCCGGTAGCGGGCGATGGCCTCGGCCACCACGCCTTCGACATCGGTAACCACCTTTACCCCCCCGGCTTGCAGTGTCTGGTAGGCATTGGGCCCGCAGTGGCCGGTGAGCAGCACCTCGGCCCCGGCATCGATGATGTGCTGGGCGGCCTGGATGCCCGCGCCCTGCGGCAGGTTGAGCACCTGCTTGTTGTCGATGGTCTGGTACTGTCCGCCGTCGCTGTCGTAGACGACGAAGAACTTGGCCCGGCCGAAGCGGGGATCCACCCGCGCCTTCTCACCCGGTCCCTGTGCTGTCACGGCGATCTTCATGTCGAGCTCCTTTCCGCTGTTCTCGGTTTCACGTGTCCTGCGCTCCGCGACTCCTGCCCCCGCGGCCGCGGCCGCCTCCGCCCCGCCGCCGGCCCGCCGGCCCGGCAGCACGTCCCCGGCGCCGGCGCCCGCCGCAACAGCCGGGCATGGTAAACTCCGGCGCCGGCAGCCTGCCGGCCAGCAATTCCACCAGCACCTCGTCGACCATCCCGGTCACCCAGGGCACCAGCCTGACGCCGGCGGCCTGGCACAACCGGGCCAGCGGCTGGGAGATGGCCCCGCACACCAGCACGTCGACTCCCAGCTCCCTCATCCGGGCCACCCGCAGGGGAGGCCAGGATTCGACCAGGTTGATGGTCTTTCTTTCCAGCTCGCGGCCGTCTGCCACCCGCACCAGCAGCAGTGACCGGGCCGTGTCGAACACCGGCGATACCCGCTCCTGCCACACTGGAATTGCAACATGCATTACCATCAACCTCCACCCCAACCAGAAGCAATCATCGTGCCACAACGGGCCACAGCCACGGCAAGATGCCAACTTCTTTTGTTTCAAGGCGATATAGTGATGGCCCCGGCCTGGACGGGAAGTACTGTGTTGCAATTATGCAATAAAGGCAAGGCATATATTGCATAATGCAATATCAACCGATGGACAGCTTCTTCATCTTGCGCCACAGTGTCGTGGGGTGGATACCCAGCTCGCGGGCGGTGCGCTGCCGGTTGTTGCCGCAGCGTTCCAGGGTGGAGCGGATCACCGCCGCCTCGATGTCCCGCAGGCTGGCCCGCTCCGCCACCGGGCCGGGCCCGGCGGGACGGGATGGCGGCCGCAGCGGCTCGGGCAGGTGCTCGGGCAGGAGGATGTCTCCGCTGCTGAGCACGAAGGCGTGCTCGACGATGTTCTGCAGCTCGCGCACGTTGCCGGGAAAATCGTGTTCCATCAAGATGGCCAGCGCCTCCGGTGCCATGCGCACCACCTCGCGGCCCTGCAGGCGGTTGAAGCGGGCGATGAAGTGCTCCACCAGCAGGGGAATGTCTTCCCGGCGTTCGCGCAGCGGCGGCAGGTGCAGGTTGACGACGTTCAGGCGGAAGAACAGATCCTGGCGGAACCTGCCGCCTTTCACCAGGCGTCCCAGGTCGCGGTTGGTGGCGGCGATGACGCGCACGTCGACCGGGCGGCTGCGCGTGCTTCCCAGCGGTTCGACGACACGCTCCTGCAGCACCCGCAGCAGCTTGGCCTGCAGCGCCGGCGACATCTCGCCGATCTCGTCCAGGAAGATGGTGCCGCCGTCGGCCTGGAGAAAGCGGCCGGGGTACTCCTGCCGGGCGTCGGTGAAGGCCCCGGCGGCGTGACCGAACAGCTCCGACTCCAGCAGGTTGTCGGGCAGGGCGGCGCAGTTGACGGTGACCAGGGGACCCTGGCGGCGGCGGCTGAGGTCGTGGATGGCCCGGGCCACCAGTTCCTTGCCGGTACCGCTCGCACCGCTGACCAGCACGGTGGCGTCCGACAGCGCCACCCGGGGCAGTATGGACAGCATCTGCTGCATGCGGGCGTTCTTGGAGACGATGTCGTGGAAGGTATAGCGCTGGGCCAGCTCCTGGCGCAACGTCTCCACCACCGACAGGTTGCGGAAGGTCTCCACCCCGCCCACCGGCCGGCCGCGCTCGTCGCGCAGCACCGCCGTGGAGATGCTTATGGGCAGGCGCTCTCCCCGGGCGTTGACGATGTAGGCCGCCTGGCCCAGGCCGGGCTCGCCGCTCTCCAGGGTGCGGCGCAGGTAGCAGCCCTGTTCGCAGACGCTGGCCCGGAACACCTCGAAGCACTTGCGGCCCAGCGCCTCGCCGCGTTCGATGCCGGTGATCTCCTCGGCGGCGCGGTTGAAGTAGGTGATGTTCCAGTCCCGGTCGACGGTGAACACCCCCTCGGTGATGGAATCGAGGATGGTGGCCAGCCACCCGGGCCGGGGCGGGGCGCCGGCGCCGGACCGGGTAGTCCTCCCGCGGCCGGCGGTCTTGTTCCCGCCGGCGGGTTTCCTCTTGCCGGCCGTCTTCTTCCCGGTGCTTTTCCTGCCCGCGGCCATGGACACAATATGGTACCTGAGAGCATTCCGGTCAACCACGACCACCGGCTAGCCGCAACCGGTCTTTCGACGGGCAGCACATTGACAATAATATACATTATTGTATATTTAATTCCATGAAATTCGAGCAGCTTCTTCACATCGTCCACACCTTGCCTTATTTCGACCTGGCGACAGTCGTGCAAATGAGCGGTGAGCGGCGTGAATCGGTGGTGCAGCAACTGTATCGTTTTTCCAGGGCCGGCAAGATCATCACCCTGCGCCGGGGCATGTATGCCCTTTCCGAACAATACCGATCCACGCCCCTGCAACCGGCCCAACTGGCTAACGACTTGTACCGCCCATCGTACATCAGTGAACTCTGGGCCCTGTCATATCATGGGATGATCCCGGAAGGGGTCAAGGTATTCACCAGTGTCACCACCAGGCGTCCCCGGACTTTTCGTAATGCCCTTGGGGAATTCCGCTACAGAAACGTGAAGAGAACGATGTTCTTTGCCTACATGCCACTGCAGATCATGGAACACGAGGTGTTGCTGGCCACACCGGAAAAGGCCCTGGTGGATCTGTGGTACCTTTCAAAGGGCCAGTGGACCCTGGAAAGGATGCGCGAGATGCGTTTCTCGGCAGAGGCCGCCCTCGACGTCAAGAGGCTCGAGGCCCTGGTGAAGAAAGTCGACAGGCCGAGATTGTACCGGGCCTTGACCGTGTGGCGGCAGGTGATGTCCGAGCAAGATCCCGGGGAGGCAATCCAGTGAAGGACCGGGCACTCGCCCTGGTGAAGGAGATCAGCGATCCCGCGACCAGGCTGAATCGACTGCGTGAATATCTTCAGGCACTGGTGTTGCGATCCCTGCACGAGGTCGAGGCCTTTTCCAGTCTGGTTCTTGTGGGAGGGACGGCACTACGTTTCCTGGAGAACCTGCCCAGGTTTTCAGAGGATCTGGACTTTTCATTGTTTTCCAGCAAGGGATACCAGCCGGAACGATGGCTTGGGAAAGTAAAGA
>QMME01000194.1 GCA_003647095.1 Deltaproteobacteria bacterium | reverse complement strand
GGCCGCGCAGGCGAAGCTGTCCGTAGCTGCGAGCTTGCCGAGCAGCGGAGGGCAGCGAGGCGTTAAGCAGGCCGGCGCCCCGGGCACCCCGGTTGCGCCGGCCGCGCGGGAGGTATTCGTTCAGTCGCGGTGGGGACGCAGGTCGCGGATGCGCAGCTGTATGCTCAACCCCCCGTCCCAGCTGTTGAGCTGAGGTGTGTAGGCCAGGTCGATGCGCCCCCGGGCCTCCTGGAGGCGATCGCTCATGGTAAAACCGATGGCATCGAAACTGCGCTGCCCGTCACGCACCGCCAGCTTGAGGTGGTTGGGGCCATCGCGTCCCACCAACCGGGCACTGGCCACCTCGAGGCCCCGAGCCAGGAACACCGGCTCGGGATTTCCCAGCCCGAACGGCTGCAGTCGCCCCAGGGCCTGGATCATCTCCGGGGTCCATTGCCCGGGTGCCACCTCGCCATCCAACCAGTACTGCGGTCGCTGCCGCTGCTCGTCGAGCTGGTGCAGCACCTGCCGGGTGAATTCCCGCCGGAAGTCTTCCAGGTTTTCGCGGCGAATGGACAGTCCCGCCGCCGCCCGGTGGCCCCCGTAGGCCTCCAGCAACTGCTTGCATTCCTCCAGGGCCCGGAACAGGTGTACCCCTTCCACCGAGCGGGCCGAGCCCTTGCCCATCTCACCGTCCAGGGCCACCAGCAGTGCCGGGCAGCCGAAGCGTTCCACCAGGCGCGAGGCGACGATGCCCACCACCCCGATGTGCCAGTCGTCCGACCACAGCACCAGGGCCGGGTCGCCGCGTTGGTGGGCGCGTTCGGCCCGCTCCAGCGCCTGCAGGAAGATGCGCTGCTCGATGGCCTGCCGTTCACTGTTGGCCTGGTCCAGCTCCCGGGCCAGTTGCAGGGCCCGGGCGTAGGAGTCGGTGGTGAGCAGCTCCACCGCCAGCCCGGCGCGGCCCAGCCGGCCCACGGCGTTGATGCGCGGTGCCAGGCGGAAGGCCACCTGTCCCGCCGTCACCGTGGAATCGAACAGCCCGGCCACCTCCTTGAGCGCAGCGATGCCCGGCCGGCGACCGGCCGTCAGTTCCTGCAGGCCGAAGTGCGCCAGGATGCGGTTATCGCCGGTCAACGGCACCACGTCGGCCACCGTCCCCAGCGCCACCAGGTCGAGCAGCTCGCGCAGGTTCGGCTGCACTTCCTCTTCGAAGCGTCCCAGCCGGCGCAGGCGGGCCCGCAGGGCCATGAGCAGGTAGAAGGTCACCCCCACCGCGGCGGCCTCCTTCTGCGGAAAGGGACAGTCGAGCCGATGCGGGTCCAGCACCGCCACCGCCTGCGGTATCTCCTCCGGTACCTGGTGGTGATCGATTATCAGCACCTGCACACCCGCCTGCCGGGCTTCCTCCACCTGCCGGTAATCGGAGATGCCGCAGTCGACGGTTACCAGCAACTGGGTGCCCTGCCGGATCACCTGCTGCACGGCGTCGCTGTTCAGCCCATAACCCTCTTCCAGGCGCGAGGGTATGTAGTAATCCACGGTGAATCCCAGCCGGCGCAGAAACAACAGCAACAGCGACACCGAGGTGACCCCGTCGACGTCGTAGTCACCCCAGATGGTGATCCGCTCTCCCTGCCGGCCGGCCTGGAGCAGGCGCTCGACGGCGGCGTCCATGCCCTTCATGGCAGAGGGATCGGCCAGGTCGGCCAGGCGGGGGAGAAGAAAGGCCCGTGCTTGCTCCAGATCGCTCAGGCCCCGGGCGACCAGCAAGCGGGCCAGCATTTCGGGAAGGGACAGTTCTCGAGAAAGCCGGCTGACGGCCTGGGGATCGGCGGGCCGGATTTCCCATTCCCGCTTCATGCCCTCAGGCCCGCATCTTCTTCATCATCTTGTCCAGGTAGAGAGTGAGCGAACTGGCCACGTAGACGGAGGAATAGGTACCCACGACCACCCCGAAGGTCATGGCGATGGCGAAGTCGCGGATCTCGCCGAAGCCCATTACCAGCAGTCCCAGCAGGGCCAGCAGGGTGGTGACCGAGGTCAACACGGTGCGGTTGAGCACCTCGTTGAGGGAGGTGTTGACCACCTCTTCCAGGGGCTTGGAGCGGATGCGGGCCATGTTCTCGCGGATACGGTCGTAGATGACGATGGTGTCGTTTACCGAGTAGCCGATGACGGTGAGCACCGCGGCCACGAAGGTGAGGTTGATTTCCAGGCCGGTCAGGGCGAACAGGCCCACGGTGAGCAGGGCATCGTGGGCCAGGGCGATGACCGCGCCGGGGGCGAACTGCAGGTTGAAGCGGAAGGCCACGTAGGCCAGGATGCCCAGGATGGCATAGAGCATGGCCAGGATACCGTCGTTGCGCAGCTTCTCGCCCACCTGGGGACCGACGAACTCGACCTTGCGAATCGTGGGCTGGGCCTCGGGCATCTTTTCCTTGAAGGCCGAATCCAGCTGGGCGGCCACGCCGGTGATCAGGACCAGGTAGCGGTTTTCGTCCTCGCGCCCCTGCTTCTTCACCTTGACCTGTTTCAACTCTCTCCGCCCTATTACATCGGCGGCCTGGCCCACCACCTTGGCAACTTCCGCCTCGGTAACCGGGGCCGAGAAGCGCAGGTCCAGCTGATCGCCGCTGTCGGCATCGAATCCGAAGTAGACCAGCTTGCCGGCAAAGCGCTGCTTCAGTTCCTTCTCCAGCTTGTTGGCATCCTCCCGGGAGAGGATGGCAATGCGCTCTACCCTGATGATGTACTCGGAGTGGTTTTTTTCCTCGCCCAGCGTGGAGCGCTGGATGACGTTTTTCTTGTAACCCAGCCCCTCCACCACCTGGCGTATCTGCTCCGGAGGTATGTCCTTCTGGAACTCGATCTCCACCACGGTGCCGCCGGCGAAGTCGATGCCCCAGTTGATGCCTCCGGCCACGTCTTCGATGAAGATGGCCACCAGGGCCACGACGATGAGTACCAGGGAAAAAACGGCGAAGAACTTCTTCTTGCCGACGAAATCGATGTGGGTTGAACCCGCCTTGAAGAATTCCATGGTGCCTCTCCTTGTCCGCCGGTCAGATGCTCAACTTCTGCACCTTGAGCCTGATGACCAGGTAATCGACCACCAGCCGGGTGACGAAGATGGCAGTGAACATCGAGGCAAAGATACCGATGAACAGGGTTACCGCAAAACCCTGTACCGGGCCGGAACCGTAGGACCACAGCACCACCGCGGCAATCAGGGTGGTGAAGTTGGCATCGAAGATCGTCCAGAAGGCCCGGCCGTAGCCGGCTTCCACGGCTGCCCGGGCCGTCTTGCCCAGGCGCAATTCCTCGCGAATACGCTCGTTGATGATGACGTTGGCGTCCACCGCCATGCCGATGGTGAGGATGATGCCGGCGATGCCGGGCAAGGTCAGGGTGGCCTGCACCGCCGACATCACCGCCAGGATGAACACGGCGTTGAGCAGCAGGGCCAGGTCGGCCACCAGTCCCGCGAGGCGGTAGTAGAGCACCATGAACAGCACCACCAGGGCCATGCCGATGGCCAGCGCGTAGGAGCCCTGGCGGCGGGCGTCTTCACCCATGGTGGGACCCACGGTGCGTTCCTCGAGAATGCGTACCGGCGCCGGCAGGGCCCCGGCCCGCAGCACCGCGGCCAGGTCGTTGGCATCGGCCAGCACCTCGTTGTAGTTGCCGCCGGTACCCATGGTGATACGGGCGCGACCGCCGCCGATGCGCGTCTGGATGACCGGGGCCGAGCTGACCTCGCCCTCCAGCACGATGGCCATGCGCTCGCGCACGTGGGCGCCGGTGAGCTTCTCGAACTTGCGGGCCCCGATGCGGTCGAAGTTCAGTCCCACCTCGGGCCGGCCGGTTTCCGGATCGGGCCGCACGTGGGCATCGGTGATGTAGTCGCCGGTAAGGGACACTTCCTTGAACAGGTAGAAGGTGCGGTACTCGACCTCGAGCTGTTTTTCGGTACGCTTGAAGCCTATCTCGTGATCCTCGGGAACCTTGCCCCGGAGCAGTTTCTCGAAATGAGCCAGCTTGGCCAATGCCTGGGCGTGAGTGTCGGAGGCAGCCTCGGTCTTCTTTTCCTCGACGGTCGCGTCCTTGTCGGCGCCGGCAGCGGCGGCGGTCTTCTCCCCGGCGGCTTTCTCCCCCGTGGATTTTTCTCCACCGGCAGTCTTCTCCCCGGCGGCCTCCTCCCCCGTGGATTTTTCTCCACTGGCAGTCTTCTCCCCGGCGGCCTTTTCCCCTCCGGCGGCCTTTTCCGGGGCCGTGGTCTTGTCCGTAACCGCGGCCTTGTCCTCGCTCACCCCGAAGGCCTTACGGGCCAGCTTGATTACCTCCTTGCGCTCCCGCTCGCTGATGCCGGAGCGACACAACCCGACGATCTTCTTGCGCAGTTCCGGATCCACCTTCTGCTCCAGCAGGTAGGCGTCGATCTCGGCCACGTTGTTGAAGAAGTCCAGCAAGCGGTTCTTGCCCTCGTTGCCCTTGCCCCGGGCCACCAGGTAGGCCTCGGTAACCGGCTCGTCGTTGGGACCGGCATAGGTGTAGTAGTCGATCTTGATGCCCTCGGGCAGCTTGTCCTTGAGGCTCTTGATGAAATCGCTCTTGTCGTCGACCATCTTGAACTCGAGCTGGGCGGTGCGCCCCAGCAGCTTCTTGGCCCGCTCCGGGTCGAACAGGCCGGGAAGCTGCACCAGCACCCCGTTCTCGCCGTGCGGCGCGATGTCGGGCATGGCCACGCCCAGCTCGTCGACGCGGTTGCGAATGGTCACCAGGGCCTGGTCGCGGGCGTTCTTGCGCAGCTCCTGCACGTGCTTGGCGGAGAAGGTCAGGCGAATGACCCCGGCTGCATCCTGCTTCCCGGCGGCCTCTGTGCCCTCCTGCCGGGTTCCCGTGCTGCTGACCTCTTCCAGGTTGTAGTAGCCGCGCAACACCCGGCGGCGCAGTTTCTTGGCGTCGGCGGGGTCCTTGAGCACGATCTCGATGTCGTAGGTTCCCGGCACCCGGGCCACGTGCTTGTAGCCGATGCGCTTTTCCTTGAGAATGTCCTTGAAGTCGGCGGCGTACTGGTCGGCCTTGTCCTCCAGGGCCTTCTCCACCTCCACCCCCAGCACCAGGTGAATGCCTCCCTGCAGGTCGAGACCGAGGTTGATCTTCTTCTCGAAGATCTTGCCGTACCAGCCGGGCAGGCTGCCGGAGAAAAACGTCGGCAGCAGGTACAAGACCGATACCAGTACCAGGACGACGACGAAACCTACCTTCCAATACCACGAACGTTCCATTTCCACGCCCTTGATGGCTGCAGCCCGCGCCGGGCGGGCCGGCCGTTGCTATTTTCCGCCCGGGGCCAGGGGAGCCGGGTCTTCCATCTTCTCGCCCAGCGCCGGCTGCTTGGCGGCGATGTAACTGCGCAACATCTTGATGTGCACGTTCTTGGCCACTTCCAGGGTGACGGTGTTGTCGGTCATGCCGGTGATGGTGCCCAGGATTCCCGAGTTGGTAATCACCTTGTCACCCTTGCCCAGGGCCGCGATCATCTCCCGGTGCTTCTTCTGCTGCTTCTGCTGCGGACGGATGATCAGGAAGTAGATGATGACGAACATGAGCAGGATGGGAAGCAGCATGCCGGACATCTGCTGGCAGCCCTGCACCGGCGCCTGGGGAGGTGCTCCGCCACCCTCGGCGGCCAGGGCAGCCACCAACCTGGCCAGGATTCCAGATTCCACGTTATTACCCTCCAACCTCCACCAAAACAGGTGGATACGTTATACCCCAGAACAACAGGCACCCTTCCCTAGCAGAAGCAATCGGGCAGATCAAACCTTTTCTTGTCCGCTCTGTCGCCCCTCCAGGCCGGGTAGTACGTCCCGGGCCCAGCGGGAATATTCACCGCGCTCGATGGCTGCGCGGATGCGCCTCATCAGCTCCGCGTAGAAATAGAGGTTGTGCATGGTATTGAGCCTGACACCGAGGATCTCGTTGGCCAGGTAAAGGTGGCGCAGGTAGGAGCGGCTGAAACGGCTGCAGGCCGGGCAGCGACAGTTTTCGTCGACCGGGCGGGTGTCTTCACGGTGGGCGGCGTGGCGTATCTGCAGCGGCCCCTGCCAGGTGAACAGCTGGCCGTTACGGGCGTTTCTGGTGGGAACCACGCAATCGAACATGTCCAGGCCGTGGCCCACGGCGCGCACGATGTCCTGGGGCAGTCCCACCCCCATGAGGTAGCGGGGCCGGCCGGCGTCCATGGCCGGGCCCAGGGCGGCCACCACCTCTTCCATTTTCTCCGGTCCCTCCCCCACCGAAAGCCCCCCCAGGGCCAGGCCCTCGAAGTCGAGGGCGGCGATCTCCTCCAGGTGGCGGCGGCGGCGCTGGAGATCGAGCCCCCCCTGGACGATGCCGAACAGCGCTCCCGCCGAATCCCGACGGGCCCGCAGGCAGCGTTCGGCCCAGTCGGTGGTGCGCCGGCAGGCCTGTTCGTGCTCGCCGGCGCCGGCATCGTGGGGCGGGCAGATGTCCAGCGCCATCATGATGTCCACCCCCAGCGCCTGCTGGATGGCCACCGCCCGTTCGGGAGTAAGCAGGTGCAGGCTGCCGTCGATGTGGCTGCGAAACTCCACCCCCCGGTCATCCACCCGGCGCCGGGCCGCCAGGGAAAACACCTGGTAGCCGCCGGAGTCGGTGAGGATGTTGCCCGGCCAACCCATGAAACGGTGCAGGCCGCCGTGGGCCGCCACCACCTGCTCGCCGGGGCGCAGCATCAGGTGATAGGTATTGCCCAGGATGAGGCCGTAGCCCAGTTGCTGCAACTCCTGCGGATCGCAGGCCTTGACCGTCCCGGCCGTGCCCACCGGCATGAACACCGGTGTCTGCACCACGCCGTGCGGCAACTGCAACCGGCCCCGGCGGGCGGCACCGGCGGGATCGCGCTGCAGCACCTGGAAATGCAACCTTTGCTTCATGGGACCTTTCCCGGCTCGATGAACATGGCATCACCATAGGAAAAGAAGCGGTAGCGCCGGCGCACGGCCTCGGCGTAGGCGGTCATGATGGCCCCGCGGCCGGCCAGCGCGCAGACCAGCATCAGCAGCGTCGAGCGCGGCAGGTGGAAATTCGTCACCAGGGCATCGACCACGCGGAAGCGGAAACCCGGCCTGATGAACAGCTCGCTCTCCTGCCAGCCCACCCGCGGCGGTTGCCGCAGCCAGGCCGTTTCCAGGGCGCGTACCACCGTGGTGCCCACCGCCACCACCCTTCCGCCGCGGGCGCGAACCTGCTGCAGGCGCCCGGGCAACGATTCGGGGAGGTGAAAACGTTCCCGGTGCATGCGGTGCTCGGCGATGTTTTCGCTCATGACCGGCAGGAACGTGCCCGCTCCCACGTGCAGGTTAAGTCACTCAAGGCCGGCTCCCCG
>QMME01000193.1 GCA_003647095.1 Deltaproteobacteria bacterium | reverse complement strand
GTTCACACTGGTAGTTCAGCGTGCACAGCCGGTATGAGATGACTCCCGCAGCCACCCAGACGCATTGCCCTTGCCCTGTGGGCACCAGCTCCCGTCTGTGGCCTCGCTTCTCGGGCATGATCCACCTCCCGCCGGCTTTCAAACCTTGGCAAAGAAGTCGCTGACCAGGCGCTGCCAACCGTCCTCATCAAGGTGACTGGTGAAATCGGGCAACAGTTCGCCACCGTCTGCCAGGGCGGTACCTCCGCTTGTGCTCAAGTATCCAAAGAGGCGGTCCGATTCTTCCTGAAGCCAGTGGTCGACCTGCCGGGGACCAAGCAACTGTCGCGATTCCCGGTAGCGGTCTTCGGGTTCCAGGGTGTATATCCATCCCCGCTGGTAGCAGTCTTCGTTGAGCAACGATGCATCTTCCTGCAAGAGCGGGTTGACGCGAATGATCTTGCCCGACAAAGGAAACAGCATCGTTGCCCGGTGGCCATTGCTTTCCACGGTCAGTGCCGGCTCTCCCCGGCGCACCGTCTTCCCGGGAGCAGCGTTGAGGGATACCGCGGACAGGCGACCCAGGACCCTCTGGGCAAAATCGTCGAGGCCCAGGCGGGCCTGTTCACCGAAGATCTTGACCCAGCCGTGACCCCGGGAGTAGAGGCGATCCTCCAACAGGTAGAAGTGCGATACCTTTCGAGGCTGCAGCTTGCGACCCGGTGCCAGGGCCAGGGCCGGATGCATGCCCAGCTCGTCGAGGAAATGCTGGTCCACCTCGCAGGTGGCACAGTAGAAGTCCTTGGGGCACACCTTGCTGGAAACAGCCCCCATACGGGCATAGCGACAAAGACGGTTGAAGCCGCCCAGTTCCTTTCGCCAGCGTTCCTTGGTCTTCTCCTCCATCTGCATGGCACCGGTGGGACACACCTCGCTGCAGGCACCGCAGGCGATGCAGGCTTCGGGATCGATGTAGAAGGGAGTTCCCACCACGCGATCCACGCCGCGACCCTCGAAACCGATGGCCGAGGCTCCCACGATCTCGTTACAAACGCGCACGCACAGGCCACACAAGAGGCAGTTACTGGGAGCGATCGTCTTCAACCGCGACCTTTTTACTCCCAGCGAGGCGGCTATCTCCTGCACTCGTTTTACGCCCGGGGAGCGCGCCAGGAGCAACTCGGCCAGCATGGCCCGGTTGCGGTGCACGCGGGCAGTGTCGGTTCGTATCTCGAGACCCTCGTCGGCGGGAAAGTTGCAGGACGTGACCAGCTTGGCGCGTTCACCGGAACCGACCTCGACTATGCACAACCGGCAGGCGCCATAGGGCTCCAGGCCCTCCAGGTGGCACAGCGTCGGTACCTTGATTCCCTGGGCACGAATGGGCCCGAGAATCGGCTCGCCCTTTTCCGCCTCGACCTCACGCCCGTTGATTTTCATGCGGACCACTGGCATTTTCTCCTCCTTCCAGCCGCTTGTTACTGGCAGGGGAAGCAATAGACATGCCAGGCCCGACCCGGCCGGGTAACATCGGCGAATTGAAGGAAAAAGCACCGGGCCCGACTTTCTTCACCCGATCGCTGCAAGTGAAAATCGTCGAATATCTCTACACCACCGTTGCAATACCCAACAGTGCCGAATGAGCCACGGCCGGCGTGACCACTACCTTTTCGGTCACCCGGGGGGGCGGTGGTTCCCGCCGTGTTCCCAACGAGCGTGACAATGTGGGCAAAGACTGGTGCTTTTCACGTCGGTATCGGCCAGGGAGTTGGAGGCATGCATCACACAGTTGCGATCCAGGCAGTGGGTCAGGCCCAGCAAGTGTCCCACCTCGTGAATGGCCGTCTTTTCCACGCGGGAAAGCAGCAGCCCCCGGTCGGGCCGCCGCCCGTAGTACTCCTCACGCAGGCGGAAAGTGGAGATCACACCGCTGCTTCCTGCCAGGTGCGCTTCCCCAAACACGAACGTCAAGGCCGGAATGAACAGATCGACAGGTGTTATCGCCAGGACCATCCGTTCACCCTCGGAAAATCGCTCATCGAGGTAATCAAGAACTTGCCAGGCCCGGTATTGCTCGCGCAGGTCATCTCGGGAGAAATCGGGTCTCTCCTCGGGGACGAGGATTGCACACTTCAGGGAGAAGGTGCTTGATACCGCCGCGCCGGCTCGTTCTTCAGCTCCCGCCGGTGTTTCCCCCAGCGCGAGTATATGGATCCCTTCCTTATTCTGGCGAGACGGCATCCGTTGCCGTACCGGCTCAACTCTGCTTCCGGGGGCGGGAAAGACGGTATTGCTTGAGCTTGTTATAGAGGGTGGCCCGATCGATCTGTAAGATCCGCGCGGAACGGGTAATGTTCCAGCCGTTTTCCTCCAGCACCCGCACTATGTGTTTCTTCTCTGCTTCCCGCAGACTCACCAGTGCCTGTCCCGCGGACTGGTGGTGCTCGTTATCCAGCCACAGGTCCTGCACCTGCACTTCTGCACCCTTGCCCACCAGCACTGCCCGCTCGATGGTGTTTTCGAGCTCGCGCACGTTGCCGGGCCAGTAGTAGTCTCGCAACCTGGTTATCGCCTGGGGGGTAAAGCAATCCTTCTTCCGGCCGCTGGTGGTGCTGTACTTCTTCAGGAAGTGCTCGGCAAGCAGGATTACGTCATCTCCCCGTTCCCGCAGCGGTGGCAGGTGAACCTCGATCACATTGAGGCGGTAGTAGAGGTCTTCGCGAAAGGTGCCTTGCTCGACTTCCCTCCTGAGATCCCTGTTGGTGGCCGCAATCACCCGGGCATCGGTACCGATCTCCCGGTCGCCGCCCAGCCGAAAGAAGGAATGCTCCTCCAGCACCCGCAGCAGGTCCACCTGGACCTTGGCGGCGAGCTCGGCAATCTCGTCCAGAAACAGGGTGCCGCCATCGGCCATCTCGAACTTTCCCAGATGCCTGTGGTCGGCCCCCGTAAATGCCCCCTTCTCGTAGCCGAACATCTCGCTTTCCACCAAGGACGCCGGCAGCGCTCCAACCGACACGGCGATAAACGGTTTGTAACGCCGCTTGCTGTTGCGGTGAATGGCGCGAGCGATCAGTTCCTTGCCGGTTCCACTCTCCCCGGTGACCAGCACCGTGGCGTCACTGTCGGCCACGGAGCCGACAAGTTCGAGAAGTTGCTGCATGGGCCTGCTGTTGCCGATGATCTCGTCGAACTGGCAGAGCGAATCGATCTTGCGGCGCAGCACGACGTTTTCCCGGGCCAGGTTCTGCCGTTCGACGATCTTCTCCACCTTCATCGCCAGCACGTCGGGATCGATAGGCTTTACCAGATAGTCGTAGGCACCCGCCTTCATGGCCTCCACGGCCGTTTCCACCGTGGCATAGGCCGTAAAAATGAGCACCGGGATATCGCTCTTGCTCTCGAGCGTCCGGCGCAGCACCTTGAGCCCGTCGACGCGGGGCATCTTCAGGTCCACCAGCAACAGGTCCCACTCCTCGCGTTCGAGCAGTTCCAGCGCCCGCTGGCCGCCATCCACCGCAACGGCGTCGTAGCCGGACTTCTGCAACCAGGCGGAAAGCGACTCGCGAACGATTTTCTCGTCATCCACCACCATGATACGTGCGGACCGAGTCATCCGGCACCCCCTGCGCCCGCACCCGGGCTTTCTCCGCTACAACCCAGAACGACACTGAAGGTGGTGCCCTCACCCGGCGAGCTGGACACCAGGATGTCGCCACCATGGTGTTTGACTATTCCATAGGCCATGGCCAGCCCCAGGCCGACTCCCTCCCCCTTCTCCTTGGTCGTGAAGAAGGGAGTGAACAGCTTGCTGATGTTCTGCGCGGCAATACCACATCCGGTGTCCGCAATGTCCACGCGTACGCTGTTGGCGGACCGGGCGGCGCGGATGGAGAGACGCCCCCCCCGGGGCATGGCCTGAATGGCGTTGAGCATGAGGTTGAGAAACACCTGTTTCATCTGGTCCGGATCGGCCTGGACGGGGGGGAGTCCCTTCTCGATATGCCAGGCTACCTCGACGTCCTGCAGCTTCGCCTTGTGGGCCAGTATCTCGAACGTCTCTTCCAGGACACTGCCGATTTCCACGGGCGTCAGCCGGGGATGCGACTGGCGGGAGAAGTCCAGCAGGCTCTTGATGATCCGCGAGCAGCGCTTGAGCTCGTCCTGCGACTCACCCAGGAACTTCAAGGCCTGGTCCCGGTCCAGCTGTCCTTTCCTGATGTCGTCCATGATCATGTGCAGGTAGACCATGATGCCGCTGAGCGGGTTGTTGATTTCATGGGCCACGCCGGCGGCCATCTGTCCCAGGGAGGCCATCTTTTCGCTCTGGATGAGCTGCTCCTGCAGCTGCTTGAGTTCGTCATAGGCATGCTGCAGTTCCTCGCGCTTGCGCCGTTCCGCCTCGCCCATGGCCGCCTCGGCCAGCAGTTTCATAGTAGGGCGCAGGTCGCGGGCCACCAGCACTATTCCCGTCACTTCACCGTCATCGTCCCTGACCGATGAACTCCTCATCGATATGGGTATCGCTTTTCCATGCTTGGGAAACAGATAGGCCTCGATACTCGCCAGGACATCGTTGACGATGTCCACCTGCACCCCCCCCTCTTCTCTCGGTGCCTGCCGGTCCTTGGAAACGCTCAGGATCTTGTGGATGGGATGGCCGATGATTTCGTCCTCGTCGAATGCCAGCAGAGACAGGGTCGCCTGGTTGGTCCTGGTGATCGTGCCCTGCGGCTCGATCAGTATCACCGCATCGGTCATGGCACCGATCATCTGGGCACAGATCTTGTGCAACGATTCTGTTTCAGATGTCTCTTTGGCCTTCTCCACAGGCATGAGCAGGTTGGCCGGTTTCGAAAAGCCACTCCCCGGGATTCTCAGTAATTGAGAACCGCGTCGGCCTCGACGCAGGCCTGAACCAGTTGGCCCCCGGCCATCAACTCGATGCCGTCAACCAGTTCTTCCTTGTCGATCTGCCGGCTCTTGATGCAGGGGGTGCACACCCATATTTTCCCACCCAGCTCGACGAAGGTATCGACCAGTTTCTTGAGGGGATCCAGTCCTCCGCAAAAGACGTGCTCGTAGCATCCCTTCTTGGCCAAGGTGACACCGTTGCCCTGCAGGGCTACGATTACCTCCACCTCCATGGCCCGGGCGGCGTTGCCGACGACGAAGGGCAACGAGGCCCGCTCGGGATCATCGCCACCATGTGTGGCGATGATGACCATCTTTTCGGTTTTTTCTTCTGCCATCTTTTACCTCTCCTTTCGTTCGTCGGTGGTCTGCCTGACCGGCGACGGGTCATCGAGCACGGCCCCCGCCAGCACATCGGCAATATCGAAGAAGCCAGGGCCGTCCCCGTTCGCCGCACCCTTGAGATTGACCATGCATATCGGGCACATCACCGCCACGGCACAACCCGTGGCCGATAGCTGTTCGACCCGCTTCAGTGCTATCTCGTGCGCCTTGCCGGGGAACAGGGACTCTATCGGGCCGCCGCAACAATGCGTCATCTTGCCCGACAGCTCCGGCTCCTGCAGCCTGGCACCAAGCCTTGCAAGCAGCTGCCGGGGCTGATCGATTACGTCCTCGTAGCGCGCATAGACACAAGAATCGTGAATGGTCAACCCCATCTCCAGCGGATTCTTGACGGGCAAGTCGTAATCGGCCAGGACCTCGAGGTAGTTCCTGACCTCCACGTCGAAACCGTCCAGCATCTCGGGAAATACGCTGCGCAGCATGTTGGTGGTGTGCGGATCCACGGTGATCACGCGCCTGACCCCGTGTTCGGCGAACAACGCCTGCAGCCGGCGCGCATGCGGCAACAGTACAGCATCGATTCCCTGGTCGTGGAGCAGGGCGCCGGAATACATCTCGTCACCGTAGAGGTAGCCGAACTCTACTCCGGCCTCCCGCAGCAACAGGGCGATGTTGCGCAACACCCGGTCATATGCCCGGCGTTCTTTTCTCTTGGCGTGCGCCATGAAGCGCGTGAGGTTTATTCCCCTGTTGATCACCCGTCCCAGGCCCATCCATCTCCTGATCCAGGAATCCTCGAACTTGGCCATGCGGTTCGCCATGGCGCCGATCTTGGGAATCAGCTGGTACATGTGACCGGTGTAGAGCACGGTCTCGCCGCCATAGGGAATGTCCAGCCCCCTGGCCCAACGCGTAAGCGCACGCCGGGAAAGCGGCAGGACACTCTTGCGCAGCTTCAGGTTGTCGGCGAGAATTCCCAGTACGTGCTTTTTCGGTAACGACATGACCATCACCTCGCCAGATCGAAAACGTGCACATCGAAATAACCGCGTAGCAGGCGCACGTTTTCGGCAATCGGCACCTCGGCCGGGCAATTCACCTCGCACATACGGCACAGCAGGCAGGAAAAGATGGTATCCTCGTTCTCGCGGATCTTCCCATCCTGCCCCAGCATGGTGAAGCGAAACAGCATGCGTGGCAGCATGCCGGTCTCCATGGGGCAGATGGCCGTGCAGGCGCCGCAACTCATGCACGCACTGGCGTTGAATCGAGAGCCGACTTCATCGATGAATTTCCTGTTCACCTTCGCCATCGGACCGTCCTCACTCCGCCGGGGTGTAACGATAGTAGTCGTCGGCGCGGCCCTTGGGCATCTCGCTCAGCAACCCATAGCGCATCATCGCCATTACCCAGATGGTGACTTCCCAACCCGGACGATCGAGCGCCCGGGCTATTTCGGGAATGGTCCCCGGCTCCTTCCGCAGAAAATCGAGGATGCGATCGTGCATGACCATCTCGTCCCGTAGCACGTCGGTAAGGTCGCGTTCTTTCATGTTTGTCATTACGCCACCTCCCTGGCCAGCGCGGAGATCATTCCCTCGACCTGCCGATCGGTGTACCCCTTCAGTTCGATGGCATTCTCGGGACATGGCGGTGCACAGGCGCCACAACCCTTGCACGCCGAGGGATTGATGCGCGCGACCTGCCTGCCATCCTGTGTCACCTTCTCGATGGCGCCGTATATGCACGCCTGCTGGCATTCGCCGCACCAGCTACAGCGCGCCGCATCGACCTCGGCCACGTAGGGTTCCAGATCCACGTAGCCCTTCAGCAGCAGGCCCGCCACCTTGGACACGCCGGCCAGTGCCGAGGCGACACTCTCGGGCACGTTCTTGGGCCCCTGGGAGGCACCTACGATGAAGATGCCGTCCATCACCGTTTCCACCGGCCGCAGCTTGGGGTGGATCTCGTTGAAGAAGCCGTTCTTGTCCAGGGGGATCTTGAGCACGTCGACCAACTCAGCGTTCTGCCTGGCCTCCATGCCGGTTACCAGCACCACCAGATCCGGCTCTAGCTCGATCAACTCGCCGGCGGTCACCCGGTCGTGAACCGCGACCTGGAGCGCACCATCTCCGCCCGACACCACCGGCGGATCGTCATCAGCGAACTTGAGGAACAACGAACCCTTGCT
>QMME01000192.1 GCA_003647095.1 Deltaproteobacteria bacterium | reverse complement strand
GGGCGCCAGGTGGACCTGCTCGAGGCCGCCACCGCCCACCTGCGCGGCTGGTTGGCCGAGCGCCACCGCAACTCCAGCCCGCGCTCGACCGGCCGCCAACTGGCGGCGGTGCGGGGATTCTATCGCTTCTGCAGGCGCCGGGGCTGGATTACCGACAACCCGGCCGAACGCCTGCGCAGCCCCAGCCTGGAACGGCGCCTGCCCGGCCACCTCGACCCTGATCAGATCCTGGCCCTGCTGGCAGCGCCCGACGGCAACGATGCGCTGGCCGTCCGCGACCGGGCCATCTTGGAGGTTCTCTACTCGTCCGGCCTGCGGGTATCGGAACTGACGGGGCTCGATCTCCAGCAGCTGGATCTCGAGGCCGCCACGGTAAGGGTTCTGGGCAAGGGAGCAAAGGAACGCCTGGTGCCGCTCACCGGCAAGGCCCTGGCGGCCCTGCGCCAGTGGCTGCCGCGACGCCAGCAATTGCTGCAACGGGCGGCCCGGGCAGACGAGCAGGCGTTGTTTCTCAACTACCGGGGCGGCCGGCTCAGTGCTCGCTCGGTACGCCGGCGCCTGGACCGGGCCATCATCAAGGCCGGCCTGCTGCACCATGTCAGCCCGCATACCCTGCGTCACACCTTCGCCACTCACCTGCTGCAGGCCGGCGCCGATCTTCGCTCCATCCAGGAGCTGCTGGGTCATGCCAGCCTGTCGACCACGCAGATCTATACCCACGTCGAGACCAGCAAGCTGCTCGAGGTCTACGACCGGGCCCATCCCCGGGCCCATCGGCAAAGGGTCCGGCCCCCCACGAAGGGAGACGAGCAATGAACGAGTTTCGCTCCACCACCATCCTGGCGGTACGTCGGGCCGGCCTGGTGGTCATGGCCGGCGACGGCCAGGTATCCTTCAACCAGACGGTACTCAAGCAATCCGCCCGCAAGGTGCGCACCCTGCTCGAGGGCCGGGTGCTGGCCGGCTTCGCCGGCTCGACCGCCGATGCCCTGACCCTGTTCGAGAAGTTCGAGGGCAAGCTCAAGGAATACTCCGGGGCGCTGGTGCGGGCGGCGGTGGAGTTGGCCAAGGACTGGCGCACCGACAAGGTGCTGCGTCGGCTCGAAGCCCTGCTCATGGTGGCCGACAACGAAAAGACCTTGCTCATCTCCGGAACCGGTGACGTCATTGAACCCGACGGCGGCGTCATGGCCATCGGCTCCGGCGGCCCCTACGCCCTGGCCGCCGCCCGGGCCCTGCTGGAACACAGCGAACTCGATGCCGAGCAGATCGCGCGCCTGGCCATCGGTATAGCCGCCGACATCTGCGTGTTCACCAACCACCAGGTGGTGCTGGAAAGCCTGCCGGCCGGAAAACCAGGAGAGCAACCATGAGCGACACCGCTTCCGCCAATCCCCATGCCACCTTCACCCCGCGGGAGATCGTCTCCGAGCTGGATCGCTACATCATCGGCCAGCAGGCGGCCAAGCGGGCGGTGGCCATCGCCCTGCGCAACCGCTGGCGGCGCCAGCAGGTGCCCGAGCACCTGCGCGACGAAATCGCACCCAAGAACATTATCATGATCGGCCCCACCGGGGTGGGCAAGACCGAAATTGCCCGCCGCCTGGCGCGCCTGGCCCAGGCCCCCTTCGTCAAGGTGGAGGCCAGCAAGTACACCGAGGTCGGTTACGTGGGCCGCGACGTGGAGTCGATGATCCGCGACCTGGTGGAGATCGGGGTGAAGATGGTGCGCGAGGAACAGACCCGCCAGGTGGAGATCCGTGCCGCCGAGCTGGCCGAGGAGAAACTGCTGGACCTGCTGGTGCCGCCCCAGCCCCGCCTGGACGAGCGGCCGGCGGGTACCCTGGACACCACCCTGCAGTCGCCCGGGCCGGCCGGCGAGCAGCGCTCGGAGACGCGCGAGAAGTTCCGCCGCATGTTGCGCGAGGGCAAGCTCGACGAGCGGGAGGTGGAACTGAAACTGCCCGATCGCTCGGCGGGATTTCCCTTCATGCAGGTGTTCTCCACCTCCGGGGTGGAGGAGATGAACATGAACCTGCAGGATCTCATGGGCAACCTGTTCCCCAAGCGCATCAAGAACCGCAAGCTCAAGGTGCCCGATGCGCTCAAGGTGCTCACCCAGGAAGAGGCGGCCAAGCTGGTGGACAACGAGCGGGTCACCCGCGAGGCGCTCAGCCGGGTGGAGCATTCGGGAATCGTCTTCATCGACGAGATCGACAAGGTGGCCGGGCGCGAGGGCGGGCGTGGCCCCGATGTATCACGGGAAGGAGTGCAGCGCGACCTGCTGCCCATCGTGGAAGGTTCCACGGTGGCCACCAAGTACGGCATGGTCAACACCCAGCACATCCTCTTCATCGCCACCGGGGCCTTCAACGTGGCCCGTCCTTCCGATCTCATTCCCGAGCTGCAGGGTCGTTTTCCCATCCGGGTGGAGTTGCAGAACCTGGGACGGGAGGAGTTCGTGCGCATTCTCACCGAGCCGGAAAACGCCCTCACCCGCCAGTACCAGGCCCTGCTGGCCACCGAGAAGGTTGAGCTGGAGTTCACCTCCGAGGCCATCGAGCGCATCGCCGCCATCGCCGGGGAGGTCAACTCGCGCACCGAGAACATCGGCGCCCGGCGCCTGCACACGGTGATGGAAAAGCTGCTCGAAGATATCTCCTTCAAGGCCCCGGAGATGGGCGGACAGAAGGTGGTCTTCGACGCCGCCGCGGTGGACCGGGCCCTGAGCGAGATCATCGAGGACCAGGACCTGAGTCGCTACATTCTCTAGCCGTTCTGCCGGGCGCGCCGCACGGCGGCCGGCGAAACAGCACAATTATAGTTGACTTCACACCGGCCGGACACTAGTCTGGCATCGGGGTCGCAACTACCCGAAAACCTGTAGTGAACGCAATCAGGAGGCTGTCGATATGAAAAAGTCAAGTGGTTTCACGGTGTTGGTACTGGTGGGAGCGTTGTTCGTCGCCGGTTCTTCCCGGGCCGAGTCGTTTTCGCTGACCGGCGGGCAACTGGTGCCCGAGGGCCGCAACGGCCTGCGGGTGGGAGTGGGTTTTCCCGGCATCTACGGCGCCTACCACATCCGCCTCTCGGACAAGTTCGAGCTGGCGCCGCGCTTCTCCTTCTTCTACGGCTCGGACACCAACGCCCCGGTTGTGGGCAACGGCCTGGGGGTGGAACTCAAGTTCAACCTGGTAAACAACGGCGCCTTCAACCTGGCCCTGTTCTTCGAGCCCGAGTTCGTGCTCGCCTACCATCCCAACGTGGCAGTGGGCATGCGCATCGGCGGCCCCGGGGTGCTGCTGTCCTACACCATGCAGGAGAAGTTCCACCTCATCGGCGGCATGAAGATCCCCTTCGGCTTCGTATTCCACCCCAGCTTCGCCGCCAGCATTCCCATCCTCTTTGTCTTCGGCTTCGAGTTCAACGTGACCCCTACCCTGAACCTGTTCCTCAACGCCGCCATGGGCCCGGACATCGTGGCAGTCAAAGGCGGTTCCTCCGCCCAATTCCAGCCCAATATCTACATGGGCATCGCCATGCTGCTGTGAGGCGGTTGCTCAGAAGTAGAACTTGAACTCCAGGTAGTAGACGTTCGGCCAGGCGCCGAACTCCGAGTTCAGCTCCAGGCCGGCGGCCGTCGCTTCCGGGCGCGCTCCCAGTCCCAGCATCACCCCGAACAGGAAGTCGGCCTCGTCCGAGACGGAAAGCTGCAGGCCCGGCTGCAGCAGGCTGGAGTAATCGCCGAAGGAGAATATCCAGGCCAGCGAGCCGGTGAGTATGGGCAGGATCTGGTAGCTCGCCACCAGGCCGCCGAGCACGCGGCCGGCGTGGAAGCCGGTGCCGCCGAGGGCCCGTTCCATTCCCAGCAGCAGGTTGCCGCCGGAGCCGGCGCCGTTGTAGAGGAACTCCGCCTGCAGGTCGAGTCCGCACTCGAAGTGGTGGCCCAGCCCCAGCACCGCCTGCAGGTGGCTGGGCCGGGCCCGGGCCGCCGGCTCGGCCTGGGCCGGGGTGTCATCGAGCGACTGGAACCAGGCGGCCTCGCCCCGGACCGCCAGCGGGCCCAGCTCTCCGCTGAGACCGGCGCCGAAGTGCAGCCCGCCGTAGACCTTGCCGGCCTGGGCGGCCAGGTCCCAGCCGGCCAGGCTGGTGAACCAGCGCAGCAGCAGGGCCGCGCCCCTCCAGCTCAGATCGGCGAAGTCGCCCTCCGGGGCCAGGCCCGTCGCATCCACCGTGCGTCCGGCCGCGGCCACCAGGGTCAGGCCGGAAAAATCCCCCAGGGCGTAATCGACTCGCAGGGCATCGACGCCCGGCTTGTAGTCGCGGTCGAACTGTCGCGGGTCGAAGGCCAGGAAAACATCCAGCGGGTTCCAGAAGTAGGCCTTGCCGAAGGTGAGCGCCTGGCGCCCCACGGTGATGTCGGCCGGGCCCACCGAGAAGCGCAAGGCCGCCCGGTCCAGCCACAGCCGGGTGGAGACGTCGCCCTCGCTCAACGGCCGCCATTCGAGGTCGAACAGGCGGTAGCGGGAAAGCCCCGCGCCCGGCACCAGCAGCCCCGGTCCGGCCGAGGCCAGGGCCGGCAAGGAGGTGAAGTACAGCTCGCCCACCAGGTGCAACTCGTATCCGAACCAATCCGCCGGACGGCCAGCCATGGTGAGCCGCAGCAGCGACTGGCTGAGCCCGTCCGTCGAGTTGTCGGCACCGAACAGCAGGGGAAAGTCGTAGTTGCCGGTCACGGCGGTGATGGTGCGCAGCGAGCCGTCCAGGCCGAAGCCACCATCGCTGTCTCCGACGATGGCCCGGGCCGGGCGGGGCAGGAGCAACGGGAGCAACAGAAGAAAAAAGGCAATGCCGAGGGGTGTCGAGCAGGCCGGCGCTCCTGTTCCTGATGCCGCGCCGGCATTGGCCACGTGCTCGGCGGCTCGGGGCCGCACTCTCGTGCTCACTTCGCTCCGCGCGAGAGCACACCCCCTCGCCGCCTGCATCATGGGTGGCGTGGGTGTTTCGGGCCGTGCCGAAGCGGGGCGTGCTTGGCGGCTCGGGCGCAGATGCCGGTGGTCTCTTAGCCGAAGAAGGGTGCTTCCGGGGGGAGGTCGGCCAGCGCCTGGAGCAGGGCCTGGTGAAGGTGGCCGTTGCTGGCCAGGGTATCCCGGCCGGACCAGTCGTAATCCTCTCCGCGCAGCCCGGTGACCCGGCCGCCGGCCTCCAGCACCAGCAGTGCCCCGGCACAAACGTCCCAGGGAAACAGGCGGGTCTCCCAGAATCCGTCCAGGCGTCCGCAGGCTGTGTAGCACAGGTCCAGAGCCGCCGAACCGCCGCGGCGCACCCCGCGAGTGCGCAAGGTCATGACGCAGAAACGGTCCAGGTTGGTCTCCGGCTGTTCGAGCCGGTCGTAGGGAAAACCGGTGGCCAGCAACGACTGGTCCAACTCGGTGGTTTCGCTGACGGATATGGGTTGTCCGTTCAGTGTTGCACCCCGGCCGCGCCGGGCTTCGAACAACTCGTCGCGCAACGGTTCATAGACCACACCCAGTTCCAGCCGCCCCCGCAGGCGCAGCGCCAGGGAGGTGCAGAAGGCCGGATAGCCGTGGGCGTAGTTGGTAGTGCCATCGAGGGGATCGACGATCCAGCCGTCGTCGGGAAGGCGGGAGGCAGCGGCCCCCTCCTCGGCGAGGATGGGCAGCGACGGGGTAGCGGCCTGCAGGATGGCCACGATGGCCTCCTGGCAACGCCGGTCGACGTCGGTGACCAGGTCGTAGGTACCCTTGTGCTCCACCCGGCGGCTGGCCCGCAGCCCCTCGATCTGCAGGCGCCCCGAGCGCCGGGCCGCTTGCCGGGCCGCCTGTCGGGCCCGCTGCAGCAGTTGCTCGTCAACGCCGGCCGGCTTCATGTTCGTCTCGAGTGGCTGGCCAGCCCGAGCACGAGCAGCAGCGCCAGCCAGGTGGCGCCGGCTCCTGGTGCCGGGCCGCAGCCGCAGCCGGGTTGCGGACCTGCCTGGCCGGGACCCCAGTCGTAGTCGGGATCGAGCTCCAGGGTGAAGTTGATGGTGCGGTTGCCGTCGAGGTTGAAGGCGTCGCTGGTCTGGGCCAGGAATCCCTCGCGCGTGGCCCCGGCGCGGTACTCGCCGGCCAGGGCGCCGCCGATGCTGTAGCTGCCGTCGGCACCGGCTTCCACCTGGCGGTTCCAGTCGCCGCTGGTGGACCACAGGCTTACCAGGGTGGGGGTGGCCGGTGGCGCCTGCCCGCCGTCGGGGATGGCCAGGGTCACCGTACCCGAGACCGTGTAGCGGGGCGGGCCGCTGGAGCCGTCGTCGCGCGCCAGTACGAAGTTGAGTTGGCGGTCTCCGGTCATGATCACGTCGATGTGGGTCTGGGAGCGGTAGTCCTGCCGCCAGGCGGTGAAGGACATGGGCCCGGCGGGAATCCCCGCCAGGCTGTAGCTGCCGCCGGTGGCGGTGCTGGTCTGCAGGGTGGGGTTGCTGCCGTTGAGGCGCACGCTGGAGCCGCTCTTGTCCACGGGGTTGTCGGAGAGCCCGACGATGCCGCTGACGGCGAAGGGACCTCCCGGTGTCAGCGCCAGGTTTCCCTCAGCCAGGGTGGTGCCCCCGTCGGTGGCCGGGGCGGGCAGGTCGATGTCGGCCGTCGCCGGCAGGTAGCCGGCCTTCAGGCCCCGTAGCTGGTACTGCCCGGGTTCCAGGCCGACGATGGCGAAGGCCCCGGTGGTGGGGCGGGAGATGTCCTGGCCGCGTACGTTGGAGCCCTGGCGGGCCTGCACCAGCACTCCCTGGCAAGGGTTGCCCGAGCAGGTCACGCTTCCCTGGATGGTACCGACATCGGCGGGAGGAGCCAGGGAAAAATCACGGTTGCCGTCGTCGTCGATCCAGGTGGCGCCCGCCGAGACTCCGCGCAAGCCCGGTGCCGAGCAGCTCAGCCCGTAGCTGCCGTTGGGAATGTCGCTGATGGAGTAGGTGCCGCTGGCGTCGCTGATACCGATGAAGCCGGTACCGCGCACGATGACCAGGGCTCCCGCCACCGGTTGGTCGTTGTCGCTGCGGGTGACCTGGCCGCTGAGACTGCCGGCCCTCGCCGTTGCGGCGATTGCCAGCACCAGCACCATTGTGGACAGCCGTTTCTCCACGTCGTCATTCCTACCACGGCCGGCCGGCCCTTACCAGTACCTACTCGGCCACCCGCTCCGCCTCGCGCTCGGCTTCACTGGGGCCGGCCAGGGTGGGCGGGGCGTCGTCGGACTCCGGCTGCAGCCGGCGCCGGGCCAGCAGGAAGCCGGCCGCGGCGGCTGCACCCACCAGCAGGCCGATGATGGTGCCGGTGCGCTGTGACAGTGCCAGGCCCACCGGAGCCACCATCAGGTAGGTCGTCGTCATCACCGTCATGAAGGTGGCTGGCAGCATCGCCAGCCACCACCAGCGACCCCGCCGGG
>QMME01000191.1 GCA_003647095.1 Deltaproteobacteria bacterium | reverse complement strand
CCTCGGCGGCACCCACGGCCGGCAACCGCATGCTGCGCTCGCTCGACGACCTGCGCCCGGGCATGGAGCTGGCGGGCACGGTGGCCAACATCACCCACTTCGGGGCCTTCGTGGACGTGGGCCTGGACATCGAGGGGCTGGTGCACCTGTCCGAACTGTCGGAACGCTTCGTGGAGCACCCGGCCGAGGTGGTGCGGGTGGGCCAGCCGGTCAAGGTACGGGTGCTGGAGATCGACCGCGCCGCCGGCCGGCTGGCGCTGACCATGCGCCCGGGCGAGCGTCGCCGCCGCCCCGCTCCCGCCGACGCGCAGGCCCGGGCCCGCCGCCGTCTCGAGGAGCTGTTCAAGAAGTGACCCGCCGCCCTCCCCCGGGCGGCCGCTCGCTACAGCTCCGTCTCCAGGTAGAACAGCACCGTGGGCAGGAGTGCCGTGCCGCCGTAACCAACTCCGGCGGCCGTCACTCCCCCGGCGCGGTCGTGCATCTGCCAGGCGAAGGGATCGAGTGAAAAGGGCAGGTAGAACTTGGCGCCCGTTTCCAGCATTGCGCCGCCGAGCTGCAGCCGCCAGCCCAGGCGCCCCTGCAGCAGCAGGGCCGGCGGCAGGTGCATGGTCAGGTGGGGTTCCAGCAGGCCGGCGGGATTGTCGATGTTGTACTCCGTGAGCGGGGAGCGACCGGAAAGGAACAGGCTTCCCCGCAGTCCACCGGGATGGTTGAACTCCGCTCCCAGGGAAAAGAGGAACTTGGGCGAATCGTCCTGCTGCCTGTCCAATCCGTCGTTCCAGACGCCGAAGGTGCTGTAGGCCAGCTCCAGGCGCAACCATTCGGCCGGGCGCCAGCCCAGGTGGAACTCGGCCCCCAGGATGACGGCGGCGGCATCCTCTTCCTCGAAGCGGAAGCTGCTGCGGTGCAGATCGGGCAGCCCGCGGGCGTCGGTGAACATCCGGGAGGCCACCCGGGAAAATTGCTCGTAGAGGTTGGCGTAGAGATCCACGCCCGCGTCCAGGTTGCCGGCCAGCCTGCCCTGGTAGCCCAGCTCGAAGGCCCACAGCTGTTCGTTGCCCAGTTCCCGGTTGCCGATCACCCGGGTGAGAAACTCGCGAAACAGGGTCTGGTCCCCCTCCAGGATGGGGCTGGTGGGGGGAAAGGTGACATCGACGTGCAGGCCCCTTTCCATGAAGGCGGGCTTGCGGAAGGCCCGCGCCGCGCTCAGGCGCAGGTGATGATCTTCGCTGGCCGCCAGCACGGCCGCCAGCCGGGGGGAGAGGAAGAAGCCGGTGGAGGTGTTGTAGTCGGCCCGCAGGCTGGCGGTCACCACCAACCAGTCGGCGGGCGTCAGCTCGGCGTGCAGGTAGCCTCCTCCCCGCACCTCCAGGTATTCCACCCCCGGCAGGTGGTAGCGTGGCGAAGCCGGGTCGGCGAAACCATCGTCCAGGCAGTTGGGGCAGTCGAACCAGCCCAGGCGGGCGCGGCCGCCGGCAATCAGCAGCAGCGGCTCCCAGAATCCGGGCAGCGACCACTGCAGCTCGCCGTCGACGGTGTGGGTGGCGGCCACCGCCTTCTTGAAGTCGGCCAGGTGCAGCCCGGCGTAGTTCAGCGGCGAGGTCAGGTCTCCCGTGAAAACGTTGTTGACGTAGTAGAGATGAGCCTGCAGGTGTCGTTCCTGAAAGGCCAGGCGCACGGTGCGCAGGTCGACACCACCGTATACCTGGCCGACGCTGGTGGGGATGCGGCCGGTGGAATCCACCAGCCCGGCGTCCAGCACCAGCCGGGCCGAGTTGCCGGCACGCCATTCGCCGAGCACCCGCGCCTTCCATACCTCCTTGCCCGGGGCGCGGGGATCGCCGAAGGCGCCGGCCCCGTCGTAGCCGGCGGAAACCGCCGCCGCCCAGTCGCCCCAGCGCAGGGAACCCCGCCCGGAGGCGCGCAGGCGGCCCCACTCGCCTCCCTCCAGCCGCACCCAGGCCGAGTCGCGCTCGGGCAGGGCGCGGGTGAAGATGCTCACCACCCCCCCGAAGGCGTTGGCCCCGTACAACGCCGAACCGGGACCGCGGATGATCTCGATGCGTTCTATGTCCTCCATGAAGATGGGCTGCAGCTCCCAGGGGGCCTGCCCCAGCAACTCGATGTTGGCCTGGCGGCCGTCGATGAGGACCAGGAACTGGTTGTTCTCGAAGGTGTAGGGCAGGCGGGCGCTGATGCCGGAGAAGAACGGCGAGGGCACCACCGCGGCGATGCCCGGCACCCGCCGGAGCAGATCGGGAATGCTCAGGGCTCCGGAGGCGGCGATCTGCTGGTGGGTGATGACGGTGATGGCCGAGGGACTGGCGGAGATCTTCTGTTCGTGGCGCGCCGCCGAGGTGACCGTCTCCTCTTCTTCGAGCAGGAGAAACTCCTCCTCGAACTCCTCCTCCTCCACAGAAGGCTCCCCTGCCCGGGCCTCTGCGGCACCGGCGGGAGCACCCGCCAGCCAGCCGGCTGCCAGCATCATCACCAGGGCGAGGAAGCGCGCCTTCCTCCCGTGCGGTCTACTCACTGCCACTGCTCCTTCTTCCGTTGCCGCCCGGAACACCACCGGTTCCTTCCCGACCCACACACTCCGTGGCCTTCATGCTAGCCAAGACCACCCGGGCCGGCAACAGTTTCCGGGGCGAGGAAACCTCCGCTTGCCGCAGGAGCCGCCGCAGGCAAGTACCCCTGGCCAACAGCTCCCCGCTGCGTTATCTTGCCGGCGACAACAGCGAAAGGAGTGGCGGATGTCACCGAAAAGAGTCCCGGTCCTGCTGGCCTTGTCTGTGCTGCTGGTGCTGCCCCTCGCCGGGCGGGCCGGCGAGGCACGCCTGCTGCGCTTTCCCCACCTGTCCGCCGAGCGGGTGGTGTTCGTCTACGCCGGCGACCTGTGGACGGCACCGCTCCGGGGCGGGCAGGCATCGCGGCTCACCGCGCATCCGGGCGAGGAGCTGTTTCCGCGCTTTTCGCCCGACGGCAAGTGGATCGCCTTCACCGGCGACTACGACGGCAACCGCGAGGTCTACGTCATGCCGGCAACGGGCGGCGAGCCGCGCCGCTTGACCTACTCGCCGGACATCTCCCCGGGCATCCCCGATCGCTTCGGTCCCGACAACGCCGTCATCGGCTGGAGCCCCGACGGGCGCATCCTCTACCGCTCCCGGCGCGACCAGTGGAACGTCTTCATGGGACGCATCTGGGCGGTGTCGCCGCAGGGCGGCCCGCCCCGGCCGCTGCCGCTGCCCTACTCGGGCTTCCTCTCGCTGGCACCCGACGGCCGGCGGGCGGCCTACACCCCCACCTTCCGGGCCTTCCGCACCTGGAAGCGCTACCGCGGCGGCCTGGCCCAGGACATCTACCTCTACGATTTCCGCACCCGCAGCAACCGGCGCCTGACCAGCTACGCCGGGGTGGACGACTTTCCCATGTGGTCCGGCGACAAGATCTACTTCGTCTCCGAGCGCGGCGGCCGGGCCAACCTCTGGGTGTACGACCTGGAGAGCAAACGGGAACGGCGGCTGACCAGCTTCAGCGACTACGACGTCAAGTTCCCCGCCCTGGGGCCCGGCGCCATCGTCTTCGAACTGGGCGGCTGGCTCTACCGCTACGACCTGAAGAGCGAGCGGGCGGAAAAGATCCCCGTCTCCGTGCCCAGCGACCGGGTGCTGCGGCGCCCGCACTTCATCGACGCCTCCCCCTGGCTGAGCGAGTTCTGGCTGGCCCCCGACGCCAGGCGCCTGCTCATCGTGGCCCGGGGCGAGCTGTTTTCCATACCCGCCCAGGAAGGCCGCACCATCAACCTGAGCAATTCCTCCGCTTCCCGCGAGCGCTCCGCCCAGTGGTCTCCGGACGGCAAGTGGATCGCCTACCTCTCCGACGCCAGCGGCGAGTACGAGGTCTACCTCCGCCCCGCCGACGGCTCCGGCCCGGCCCGGCGACTGACCGGCAACGGCGGTTGCATGCGTTTCCAGCTGCAGTGGTCGCCGGATTCCAAGAAGCTCGCCTTCGCCGACAAGAACCTCAAGCTGTGGTGGCTGGACATCGACAGCAAGAAGCTCACCCTGGTGGACCGGGCCCGCTACTGGGAGATCCGCCAGTACTCCTGGTCGCCAGACAGCCGCTGGCTGGCCTACGCCAGGCCCGGGGAGAACCTCTTCTACTCCATCTTCCTGTTCGACAGCAGCAGCGGCAAGCGCTCGCGCCTGACCGGGCCCGACACCGATGACCGGGATCCCGTGTTCGACCCCGCGGGCAAGTACCTGTACTTCGTCTCCTGCCGCGATCTCGACCCGCTCATGCCCCGCTTCGAGTCCAACTACGCCTACGTGCGTTGCCAGCGGCCCTACGCCCTGAGCCTGGCCGCCGACACGCCCTCGCCGTTCGCTCCCCGCGACGACCGGGTGGGAGAGAAAGAATCGGAGCGGGAGCAGGAGAAGAAGAAGTCCGCGGAGAAGAAAAAGCCCGTCGTCGTCAAGGTCGACCTGGCCGGCATCGTCGACCGGGCGGTGGCCTTCCCGGTGCCCCCGGGCAACTACTCCGACCTGCGCGCCCTGGAGAACAAGCTGCTGTGGCTGGAAAACCCCGACCCGGCACTGCGCGACAAGCCAGCCACAAAGCGAGCCCTGAAGCTGTACGACCTGAAGGAACGCAAGCTCCAGCAGGTACATGCCCCGGTCCAGTCGTACGAGACCTGCGCCGACGGCAGCAAGCTGGTCTACCGGAGCCAGGGCAAGTTCTACCTGGTGGAGCCCAAGCCCGACCAGAAACCCGGCCCGGACATCAAGCCGGTCAAGCTCGACGACCTGCGCCTGTTGCTCGACCCGGCGGCCGAGTGGCGGCAGATCTTCGCCGAGGCCTGGCGCCTGGAGCGCGACTACTACTACGCCGCCAACATGCACGGGGTGGACTGGGTGGCGCTGCGCCGGCGCTACGCCGCGCTGCTGCCCCACGTGGCCCACCGCTCGGACCTGGTCTACCTCATCGGCGAGATGATCGGCGAGCTGGGCTCGGGCCACTCCTACGTGGGCGGCGGCGAGCGGCCCCGGCCGCCGTCGGTGTCGGTGGGACTGCTGGGTGCCGAGCTCGAGGCCGATGCCGCCAGCGGGCGCTGGCGCATCCGCCACATCTTCGCGGGACTGCCGGGCTGGAAGAAGTACCGCTCGCCGTTGCGGCAGCCGGGCCTCAACGTCAAGGCGGGCGACTACCTCCTGGCCATCGACGGTCACGAGCTGCGCCTGCCGCAGCAGCCCGGCCAGCTGCTGCTCGACCGGGCCGGCAAGCAGGTGCGGCTGCGCATCAACCGCATTCCCTCCGCCAGCGGCAGCCGGGAGATCACCGTGGTGCCCGTCGCCCACGACAGCAAGCTGCGCTACCTGGACTGGGTGGAGCGCAACCGCCGCTACGTGGAGAAAAAGACCGGCGGCCGGGTGGGCTACATCCACCTGCCCGACATGAGCGGCTGGGGGGTGCGCGAGTTCGCCCGCACCTTCTACCCCCAGGTGCGCAAGCAGGGGCTGATCATCGACGTGCGCTGGAACGGCGGCGGCTTCGTCAGCGAGATGCTGCTGGAGCGCCTGCGCCGCCAGGTGGCCGGCATGAGCGCACCGCGCAACGCCGAACCCTTCACCTACCCCGACGCCGCCCACCTGGGCCCCAAGGTGTGCCTGCTCAACCAGTGGTCGGCCTCGGACGGGGACCTGTTTCCTCACTTCTTCCGCCGCTACGGCCTGGGCCCGCTCATCGGCAAGCGCTCCTGGGGCGGGGTGGTGGGCATCCGCGGCACTCCCAACCTGGTCGACGGCGGCTACGTCACCATGCCCGAGTTCGCCTACTACGACATGGACAGCAAGTGGATGATCGAAAACCACGGGGTGGATCCCGACATCGAGGTGGACAACCCGCCCGGGCAGGTGCTGCGGGGCAAAGATCCCCAGCTCGACCGGGCCATCGGCGTGATCCTGCAGCAGATCGAGAAACGTCCTCCGCGCCTGCCGCCCCGGCCCCCCGACCCCGGCAGTGATAAATAGAACCAATCGGGGCCGGGCGGGCACAACAAAAAAGGGCACCTGCCTTGTCAACCCGGGCGGGGATGATTATGCTGGCTCGCCAGTGACACTACCGGGAGCGATACCATGAGTGAAGACGAAAACAAGATGCACGATCTGGTGATCATCGGCGCCGGGCCGGCCGGCATGGCCGCCGGCATCTACGCCGGGCGCGGCGGCCTGGACACGGTGCTGCTGGACATGATGGGCGGCGGCGGGCAGGTGAACATCATCGACCGGGTGGAGAACTACCCCGGGGTGCCCGACATCGACTCCGGCGCCCAGCTGGCCGATCTCATGCGCGTCCAGGCCGAGAAGTTCGGCGCCTCCGTCACCTTCGACCAGGTCGAGCGCCTGGAGGCGGCGGAAGATGCGGTCACCGTGCACTGCGCGGGCGGCAGCCACCGGGCCCGGGCGGTGCTCATCGCCTCGGGCTCGCGCCACAAGCCGCTGGGCGCCCCCGGCGAGGGCAAGCTCATGGGCAAGGGAGTGAGCGTCTGCGCCACCTGCGACGGGCCCTTTTTCAAGGGCAAGCACGTGGCCGTGGTGGGAGGCGGTTCCTCGGCGGTGATGGAGGCCGTCTACCTGACCCGGGTGGTCGACCGGGTGACGCTGATCCACCGGCGCGACAAGCTGCGCGCGGAAAAGGTACTGCAGGAGCGATTCCTGGCCGCCGACAACGCCACGGTGCTCTGGGACACGGTGGTGGAGGAGATCCTCGGCGAGAACGAGGTCACCGGCCTGCGGGTGAAGAACCTCAAGAGCGGCGAGTCCAGCACCCTGGACGTGGCGGCGGTGTTCGTCTTCGTGGGGCTGCTGCCCAACTCCGACTTCGCCCGGGACGTCGTCGAGCTCGACGACTGGGGCTTCGTCAAGGTGGATCTCGACATGCGTACCAGCCACCCGCGTATCTTCGCCGCCGGGGACGTGCGCACGCGGTCGGCCCGGCAGATCGGCACCGCCGTGGGAGACGGCATCACCGCCATCGTCAAGATCCAGGAGATGCTCGACACCGACACCCCGGCGCGCCAGTTCGACCGGGTGGAATAAAGCTCACCTGTTACCGGACCGACGAACCGGCGGGCCCGTCTTCGAAAGACCGACTACCCGCCGTACTACCAACCCGCAATTACTCGTGAAATAAAGGGGTTGATCCCGTTGTTGTTTCTTTCCCCCGCCCTCCCCCGATCCGTGGCATACTATCTTCCATCCGCACGGGACGGCAGGGCAGGGCGGTGGCCGGGGCGAGCAGGCTGCGGGAGGAAAGGGGACGGGTCATGCCGGAGGTGATGAGGCGTCACAAGCTGGCAAGCATCTTGATGGGAGCGACTTTGCTGGTCGCACTGGCGGCGGCGAGCTGCTGGCTGGATCTTGCGGGGGGGGGGGTCAGCCCCTGGCAGGATGGAAAGAT
>QMME01000190.1 GCA_003647095.1 Deltaproteobacteria bacterium | reverse complement strand
TCCAACACCTCCGATTGCGATGAACAGTCACACTGCATCTGGCCCTGGTTGGAGACTACCGAGGACTGGGGCATCTGCCGGCCCGGCTGCGATCCCATCAGGCAGACCGGCTGCAATCAGGACGAAGCCTGCTACTTCGAAGATCCCGATGTCGGCTCCACCCTGTGCTGGACCGCCGGCAACCTGGAGGAAGGCGCCACCTGTTCCATGAGCGATCTCTGTGCCCCCGGGCTCGACTGCATCCTGGAGCCCGACAGCAATCCTTTCGAGTATTACTGCCGGGCCTACTGCGATCCCGAACATCCCTGTACGGGCGGGCAGACCTGTACCGCCCTGCCTCCGGGCATGCCGCTACAGAAGGTCTGCCACTGAGCCGGACATGCCGCTGTACGACTTCCACTGCCGCAACTGCGACCACGAATTCGAGGCCCTGTGGCAGCGGGGCCAGCGGGCCCCGGCCTGCCCGGAGTGCGGCCGGCGGCGCACCCGGCGCCTGCCCAGCGCCCCGGCCCTGCGCCTGGGCACAGACTCGGCCCCGGCCCGCATAGCCCGCCGGGCCCGCGACTACCTGGTCGACGGCAAGGTATCCCAGGCGGCCCGTTTCCTGGACCGGGCGGCCGAGCACGTCAAGGACGACCGGGTCAAGCGTATACGCGACCGCGTGCACCGGGCCCGGCAAAGAAAGGGCAGCAAGAAGAAATGACCGCGAACGTGGCCTGGCCGGCCCGTGTTATGCTCGGGCCATGGGAAGGAGTGGGTATACCATGGGTAAGACAGCCATAGCCATGATCTCGTTGTTGCTGGCGGCACTGGCGCTGTCCGCCTGTGCCGGTTCGCAACAGGAAGTCAAGACGGGAGAAGAGATCCAGGCCGGCCCGGTACAACGGGTGGCGCTGATCATGATCCCCGGCGAGAAGGTGACGGCCCGGCAGTTGACCGTGGTGCGCGCCACCGTGGCCCGGCAGATCGCCAGGCGTTACCGCCTCGAGGTGCTGGCCGGGGCCGGCTTCGAGCAGGCCCTGTGGGGTGGTACGGCAGCGGCCGCTCCCGGTTCCGCCCAGCAGTTCCGCCGCGCCCTGGCCCGGGCCCGCCAGGCCGTGGAGCGGCTGCAACTGGGCAAGGCCATCGAGCTGCTGCAGGGCGCCCGGCAACTGCTCGATGACTGCGGGCCCTGGCTCAAGCGCGAGGAACTGGCCGAGCTGTTCGTGGTGGCCGGCAAGCTGCACGCCAGCCAGGAGCAGGTCGAGCAGGCCACGGAATCGTTCCGGCACGCCGTGGAACTCGATCCCCAGGGTGATCCCTCCCGCTTCCGGCTGGACGAACGCCAGCTGGAGTTGTTCGAACAGGCCCGGCGACAGGTAACCAGCGGCATGCCGCATGAGCTGTCGCTGGTGACTACCCCACCCGGGGCCGAGGCCATCGTCGACGGCATTACCCGCGGACAGACACCGGTCACGGTACAACTCTACTCGGGCCGGCACTTCATCAGGCTCACCAAGGCGGGATTCCTGGGCTGGACCCGCTCTTTGCCCGACGGCGTTCCCCCGCCAAAGATCACCGCCAGGCTCTACAAGGTGTGGCCGGGACCGGCTCTGGGTGAGCTGAAAGACGAACTGTTCGAACCCCGGCCGGAAACCGAGGCCGTGGCCGCCATGAAGAAGCTGGCTTCCTTCTACGGAGTGGGAGCCCTGGTGCTCATCGGGCTGGATTCCGCAGATGACATGCTGCAGGCCTCGATCCGCCTGTTTTTCCTGGCCGAAGGGGTGTTCACCAGGCCGCTGTTTGTAAACCTCGGCAAGAGCGCCAAGGGCTGGAAGGTCACCGCCCGCAACCTGAGCGCTTCCTTCAAGCAGTTGAAAAAGAGCCGCCCGGCCAAGAAACGGCGAACCTCCACCAAGGGCAAGAAAAAGAAAAAACGCCGGGGCAAGAAATCCCGCGGCCAGAAGAAAAAGAAAAGGAGCTAGGTTGCCATCACAATAAGTGGATCGCCCTCAGGCCTGCTCCCGCTCCAGTGCGTTGATGACCAGATCGATGAAATCGGCCTCGGTGATGATGCCCACCAGCTTGTCTCCTTCGACCACCGGCAGGCATCCGTACTTGTTTTCCTTGAGCACCCGGGCCGCTTCCAGCACCGGAGTATCGGGTGTGACCGTCCTGACTTCCCGGCGCATGATCTCGCGCACCGGCACCGAGGTCTTGATCTCGGTACGTTCCTCGGGGCTGAGTGCCACCAGCGAACTGACCTGGGCGCGGAGGATGTCGCGGTGGGTGACCAGCCCTACCAGCCGTTCGCCCTCGACAACCGGTAGGTGGCGTATGCGGCCGTAGGTCATGGCCTTTTCGGCGAGATCCACGCTCTCGACCCGGTCCAGGGTGACCAGGGTGGTGCTCATGATGTCACGAACCTTGACCTCTCCCATGTCTTCCTCCTGTTGCCGTTGCGACAACACTCGTTGTCCATTGAATAACAGTTGCCCGGTAAAATCCAGACAAAAGGCACCGGGTCTTGCCAGCGGCGGTCGTGGTGACTATCTATTGTCACCGGCATGAGCGAGCGCGGGAAAATCGACAGGAAGATCAGGCGGGCCCGTCGTGGCCAGACCATCACCTGCCCCTGCTGCGGGCAGGAGGTCAAGTTCTGCTGGTCCTGCCCTTGTGGCTTTCACGTCTGCCAGTCCTGCATGGACGAAAACGCCTGGGGACTGACCTGCAACGGGGTGACCTGGACCTGTCCAGATTGCGGCCGCCAGCGCAGTTACTGAGCCCCCCTGGCACCCCCTGCACCCCCTGGCTGGCGCAGCGCGTCCAAAACCGTTGACACCGGAGTCAAAATAGAGGAAGAAAGGTGCCCGGATGGTGCCACTTTCTGCACTCATGCCTGGAGGTTTATACAAATGACGGCGAAACACAGCTCTGTTCTGGTGGTGGGCGGAGGAATGTCCGGTATCACCGCCGCGGTGGAGGCGGCCGAGCTGGGCCGGGAAGTATACCTGGTCGAACGGGCCCCGTCCCTGGGCGGCCGGGTATCGGCCATGAAGTCATATTTTCCCAAGCTCTGCCCTCCCGCCTGCGGCCTGGAGATCAACTACCAGCGCATCCGCAAGAACCCGCGTATCCAGGTGTTCACCTCCACCCGGGTCACCGCCATCAGCGGCGAGCCCGGCGACCTGCAGGTGGAACTGGTCAGCGAGCCCAGCTACGTGAAAGAAAGTTGCACCGATCCCATCACCCCCTTCCAGCAGCTGCCGGCCGAGCTCAGTGACGATTTCAACTACGGTCTCAGCAAGAAGCGACCGGCCGGGCTGGTACACCCACACGCCTTTCCATCCCGGCCGGTGGTGGATCCGCGGGCACTCGAGGACGAGAAGCTGCGCAGCCTGCTCCAGGGCGTGGAGCAGGTCGATCTCGAACAACAGCCGCAGAAGTTCACCTTGCAAGTGGGCGCGGTTGTCTGGGCCACCGGCTGGGTTCCCTACGACGCCTCGCGCATCGACTACCTGGGCTACAGCGAGTTCGCCGACGTGGTGAGCAACGTCGAGTTCGAGCGCCTGGCCGCCCCTGACGGTCCAACGGGCGGCAAGCTGCTGCGCCCTTCGGACGGCAAGGAGTGCCGGCGGGTGGCCTTCATCCAGTGTGCCGGCTCGCGTGACGTCAACCACCTGCCCTATTGCTCGGCGGTGTGTTGCCTGGCCTCGCTCAAGCAGGCCACCTACGTACGCGAGGCCTATTCCGATTCCCAGGTATGGATCTTCTACATCGATATTCGCGCCAACAAGTACGAGGCGTTCTACCAGCACCTGCAGGAAGACGCCAACATCCATTTCGTCAAGGGCAAGGTGGGGCTGGTGGAAGGCACCTCGGACGGAAGCCTGCACCTGTTGGCCGAAAACATCGCTGCCGGCGGTATCGAGTCGGTGGATGTCGACCTGGTGGTCCTGGCCACGGGCATGGTGCCCAGTACCAGGCTGGAACCGGTTCCCTGCCAACAGGTGCAGACAGACGAGTATGGCTTCGTGGTGAGCGACCCGGCCGCCACCGGCATCGTGGCCACCGGGTGCGCCAAGCGTCCGGCCGACGTGGCCACCTGCGTGCAGGACGCCACCGCGGCGGCCCTGCTGGCGACGTTGCGATAACAGGGAGACGGGAAAATGGCCGAGAAGATCGGATGCTTCGTGTGCACGGGATGTACCATCGGCGAGGCGATGGATTGCGACAAGCTGGTGGCGGTGGCCGGGGAGATGCAGGCCGCGGTGGTCGAGCAACACCCGGCCCTGTGCCAGCCGGAGGGCGTGGAGATGCTGCGCCGGGCCATCGCTGAGCACGAGCTGGACGCGGTGGTGGTGGCTGCCTGTTCGGCCCGGGTACACGGTGATACTTTCGATTTTGAAGACGTCTACACGGAACGCGCTTCCCTGCGCGAGGGGGTGGCCTGGACCCAGCCGGCCGGTGAGGAAGACACCCAGATGCTGGCCGAGGACGTGGTACGCATGGGCATCGGCAGGTGCCGCTTCGCCGCCCGGCCGACGGGCACCCCGGCCCCGGTACAAGACCGGGTCCTGGTCATCGGTGGAGGGGTGACCGGTCTGTCGGCGGCCCTGGCCGCTGCCGCGGCCGGCAAACAGGTCGACCTGGTGGAACGCGAGCAGCAACTGGGCGGCTTTGCCAACAAGCTGCACAAGATCTTTCCCCGCGACGCCGAGGTAGCCGCCTATCCCGGTCCCGATGTCGACTCCCTGCTGGCCCGGGTCGCCGAGCATGACAACATCACCGTCCACCTGGGTGCCACGGTGACCCGCATCAGCGGCGCTCCCGGGGCCTTCGAGGTCACCGTCGGTGGTGACGGTGGCGAGCAGTCGCTTGCCAGCGATGCCGTGGTGGTGGCCGCCGGCTGGCAGCCCTACGACGCGGCCAAGATCGAACACCTCGGCTACGGCCGGGGCCCGGACGTGATCACCAACGTGGAGTTCGAGCAACTGGCCAAGCAGGGCAAGATCGCCCGACCCTCCGACGGCAAGGTGCCCGAGTCGGTGCTGTTCGTGCAGTGCGCCGGTTCCCGTGATCCCCAACACCTGCCCTACTGCTCGAACCTGTGCTGCCCGGCCACCCTCAAGCATATCACCTACCTGAAGGAGCAGAGCCCGGAGACGGTCTGCTACGTGCTTTACAAAGACATCCGTGCTCCCGGCCACTACGAGCAGATATTCGAGCAGGTACAGCGCCAGGGTGCCATCTTCGTCAAGGCCGACGTGGAGCGGGTCGAGCCCCAGCAGGCAGGCGGCGCCAGTGTATCCGCCCAGGACCTGCTGCTGGGCGAACCGTTGCAGGTGGAGGTGGACCTGGTGGTACTGGCCATAGGCATGGTACCGGTCACCCTGGACAGCGACGTTCTCAACCTCACCTACCGCCAAGGGCCGGAGCTTCCCGAGCGCGAGGGCGGTTTTCCCAACTCGCATTTCATCTGCTTTCCCTACGAGACCCAGCGCACGGCCATCTACGCCGCCGGGGCGGTGCGTACGCCCATGGACCTGGCCACCTGCGTCGACGACGGCACCGGGGCGGCCGCCAAGGCGCTGCAGGCCATCGAGTTCATGCGCCAGGGTGCGGCCTGCCATCCCCGGGTGGGCGATCTCAGCCTGCCCGACTTCCACCTGCAGCGCTGCACCCAGTGCAAGCGCTGTACCGAGGAGTGCCCTTTCGGGGCCCTGGACGAGGACGCCAAGGGTACACCCCAGCCCAACCCCACCCGCTGCCGACGCTGCGGGGTGTGCATGGGTGCCTGCCCGGAGCGCATCGTCTCCTTCGAGAACTACTCGGTGCAGATGATCTCCGAGGGCATCAAGTCCATCTTCGTCCCCGACGAGTTCGAGGAAAAGCCGCGGGTACTGGCCTTCGCCTGTGAAAACGACGCCATGGCCGCCCTGGACATGGCCGCCATGAACGGCCTGCAACTCAATCCCTACGTGCGGGTGATACCGGTGCGCTGCCTGGGCTCGTTCAACATCATCTGGGTGGCCGACGCCCTGTCACGTGGCATCGACGGGATCATGCTCATGGGTTGCCGCTTCGGCGACGATTACCAGTGCCACTTCATCAAGGGCTCGGAACTGGCCAATACCCGGCTCAAGAACGTCGGCGACACCCTGGACCGGCTCATGCTGGAATCCGAACGCCTGCGCCTGGAACAGGTGGCCATCAACGACTGGCGCCGCCTGCCGCAGATGTTCGACGACTTCCTGGCCAGGCTCGACGAGCTGGGCCCCAACCCGTACAAGGAATGACGCGGAGCGAGGAACGCCATGAGCGAAGCCAACATCCCCCTTCCCGAACTGGGTCAGGCCGTCGTGGAAAGCGGCGGCGAGACGCTCTACTACTGCCTGCAGTGCGGCCTGTGCACGGCCTCCTGTCCCTGGCGCCTGGTCGAGGGCGAGATCAGCCAGGAGTTCAACATCCGTCGCCTGGAACACATGGCCCAACTGGGCCTGGAGGGCTACGAGAAAGAGAACATTCTCTTCGCCTGCACCACCTGCAACCAGTGCGGAGTGCGCTGCCCGCGCGAGGTCAAACCGGTGGAGAACATCCGCGTGCTGCGTGCCCTGATCGCCGAGGCCGGCTCCACCCCGCCGGCCCTGCGGCCGGTCATCGGCAGCCTCAAGTCCGACGGCAACCCCTGGCAGGGTGAACGCAGCAAGCGCCTGGACTGGACCGAAGGACTGGATGTTCCCCGCTTCGGCACGGACACGGAATACCTGCTGTTCGTCTGCTGTACTTCCTGTTACGACTCGCGCAGTCGCAAGATCGCCCGGGCCCTGGTCAAGGTGTTGCAGGCTGCCGGGGTATCGTTCGGCATCATCGGCGAGGAGGAAAGCTGCTGCGGGGTATCGGCCCGCAAGATCGGCGCCGAGGATACCTTCCAGGCCCTGGCCGGGGCCAACATCAAGCTGTTTGCAGAACACCAGGTGCGCAAGATCATCACCACCTCCCCTCACTGCCTGTGGACGTTGCGCAACGAGTACCCCGAACTGGGCGGTGACTTCGAGGTCATCCATTACAGCGAACTGCTGGCCCAGCTCATAGATTCCGGCCGGCTCCAGCCCTCGAGCAAGCTACCGGGGCGGGTTACCTACCACGATCCCTGCTACCTGGGACGGCACTCGGAGGTCTTCGAGGCACCGCGCCGGGTGCTCGACGCCATCAGTGAAGAACGCGTGGAGCTATCCCGGCACGACAACAACAGCATCTGCTGCGGGGGCGGCGGCGGTCGCATCTGGCTGGAGACCCCCCCGGGAGAACGTTTCGGCGACCTGCGCGTGGCCGATGCCCGCGCCCGGGGCGCCGGCATCCTGGCCACCGCCTGTCCCTATTGCACCATCATGCTCGACGCCTCCAACATGGACGAACAGGCTGACGAGCTGCACATCAAGGATATCGCCGAGCTACTGGCCGAGTGCCTGTAAGCGGCCGG
>QMME01000189.1 GCA_003647095.1 Deltaproteobacteria bacterium | reverse complement strand
CCACCTGCTGCAGCAGGGGAATTTCGTCCGCCGGGTAATCGAACTCCACCTTCCTCTCCACCGGGTAGGCCTCGTCGTTGGGCCGGGCCTGGCCCTCGAGCAGATCCTGGCAGTTGGCCCCCGGCCCGGGTATCACCGCCGCCAGCTCGATCGCCGCCGTCTGCAGGCGGGCGGTGTCGTCCGGCAGGGTCAGGGTAATCTGCATCTGGCGCGGGCCGCCGCCCGCGCAACCGACAACCAGCGGCAGCAACAGCAGCGGGATGCGTCTCACGGCCCACCCCCTACTGCACCACCACGTTGTAGTCTACGGGGCCGGCCGTACCGCCGCTCAGTCCCACGCCGAGTCCCACCGCCGTGCCCGCCACCACCACGCCCACGGCGGTCCAGAACCACCAGCTCTGGTACCAGGGTGTCGCCGCAGCCGGAACGGAGCCGGCCAGTTCCCCGGCGGCCGGGAGGGCCGCGGCGGCCACCGGTGTCTGCTGCCGCGTCCGCTCTCCCAGGGGTTGCCGGCGGCTGCCCAGCCGGGCCACCACCCCGCCGTGCTCGTTCAACGCCTCGAAGTAATAGCGGGCCGGTTCCCCGGCAGTCCGGGGCAACTCGAACTCCAGCTCGGCCGGGCCCTCCAGGGAGCGGGAAGTGCTGCAGTCCCAGGACCCGGGTTTTGCGGCCAGGCAGATGCGTACCCGGGAGATCAAACGCATGGGATCGGCTTCCAGCTTGAAGCTCACCCGCCCGGGAGGAGTGCCGTCCGGCGTCGTCTCTGGCTGGTAGCCGAGTGACAGCGGTTTCATCTCGCGGGTGATGGCCAGCGCCTGGTAGAAGGGAGCGGCCAGCTTGGGCGAGATGTCGGGGGATAACTGGAAGTCGGAATCGATGGAGAGCAACTTGCGGAAGGCCACCATGGCCTCGTCGTCGCGGCCGGTGGCCGAGTAGGCCAGGCCCAGCACCTTGTAGGCCTCCTGCAAGTCCTCCGGTTGGGCGGTGTCGTCGCCCAGGACCTTGCGGGCGGCTTCGATGGCGCCGTCGAAGTCGAGATCGTCGAGTTTCCGCTGGGCCTCACTGCCTCGTTCACCTGCCAGCGCCAGTGCCGGCACCAGGACCAAGATCACTACTAGCCTGTTCATCTGCTCCTCCCTTGCGCGCACACGACGGCAAGTATATTAGCATATGGACATCGTTGGTAAAGTGCTCGCAGCAGCGTCATCCCCGGGAAAGGTCCCGGCCGGCTTGTTCCCCGGGCGGGGGCCGGTTATAGTGTGGCGAGACCAAGGAGGCTCTGGTGGTACTGGCTTGGCGTTGCGCGGCGTGGTTGCTGGCGAGCCTGTTGCTGGCCGGTGGGAACGGCCCGGTGGAGGTGCTGGTCGACGAAGTGGTGGCCACGGTCAACCGCCAGGTGATCACTCGCAGCGAGGTCGTTCAGGAAGGCTGGCTGATATTGGTGCAGCGCTATGGGTCGGATGCGCTGCAGCGCAAGTTGACGCCCAAGTTCCTGTCCCAGGTCCTGGAGCTGCTGGTCAACCAGCGAGTTCTTTCCCTGGAGGCCTTGCGGCTGGGCCTGCCGCCGGTCACCGACCAGCAGCGCAGTCGGCTGCTGGAGGGGTTCCGGCGTCGCTTCGACGGCGAGGAACAGTACCGGCGCTTTCTCTACCGGCACGACTATACCGAGGAGGCCATCGCCGAGACCCTGGCCCGGCACCTGTGGATCGAGAGGTTGAAGAAACGCAAGCTGCGTTCACTTCCGGAGGTCACCGACGAGCAGGTGCGGGAATACTACGAACGGCATCGCCTGCAGCTTGGCGCCAAGCCCCTGGCGCTGGTGGCCGAGGCCATACGCCTGAAGTTGCTGACCCGGCGCCGGGAGAAGTTCCTGGCCCGCTGGTTATGGCAGCTGCGCCGCCAGAGCGAGGTGCGCATCCTCGTTGATTTCAGCGAGGGCGGTGAGGGTTGATGATTAGCTTTTGTACAGCCGGGCCGGAACACCTGCCGGCTATCGAGGCCATCGAGCGGGCCTGCTTCCTGGATCCCTGGCCCACCTCGGCGTTCCTGTCCGAACTGGAGCACGATTGGTCGTGGTTCCAGGTGGCCCTGGTCGGTGAAGGGGCCGAACCTCCGCCGGTACGCGGTTACGTCATCTGCTGGATCATTCCCCAGGACATGCACCTGCTCAACCTGGCCGTGCATCCCGCCTGGCGGCGCCGTGGAATTGGCAGCGCCCTGCTGGGCCAGGCGGTGGATTTTTTCGCCGGCCGGGGCGGGGGCACGGTGTACCTGGAGGTGCGCCAGTCCAACCGGGAGGCCCAGCAAGTATATCACCGGCTGGGATTCACTCCCGTGGGCCGCCGGCCGGGCTACTACCGGCGCTTGCGGGAAGATGCCCTGGTGATGGCCATGCGAGTGCCCGGCCGGGCCGTGCCGGCTACCCCCCGGCGGCGGCAACCAGGAGAATCACGATGGTCGTGACCTCCCCGGTGCATATCGAAGCCGAATTGCTGGCCCGGCGGCGACATGCCGATCACCTGTTCGAGCTCGAGTTCCGGGTCAACCGGGCAGTGGCCGGGGCCCGGCCGGGACAGTTCGTCATGCTGGGGCCGATCGGGGAGCTGGCACTGGATCCCTTCCTGTGCCGGCCCTTCTCCATCTACCGGGCCGACGGCGAGAAGTTGTCTTTGCTGGTGGCCGTGGTGGGACGGGGAACGCGGCTGCTCCTGGAAATCGAACCCCCGGCGCGGCTGGGCATGCTGGGGCCGCTGGGAAACGGCTTCCGCGTACCGGCGGCGGCACGTGAGATCGTCCTGGTGGCCGGAGGCCTGGGCGTGGCTCCCCTGGCCTTCCTGGCCGAGCGCCTGGCCCGGCAGGGGAGGTCAGTGTTGCTGGTTGTGGGAGTTCGTTCGGCGGCCGGCTTGCCACCGCTGCGCTGGCTGGTCGAGCGCGGTGTGCAGGTTGAGGTGGCCAGCGAGGATGGTTCGCGGGGACGGCGGGGCACGGCCATCGACGTGCTCGGGCGGCTGCTGGCTGGCCGGCAACTACCGGCCGACTCCACCTACCTGGCCGGCTGCGGGCCGCGGGCCATGCTGCAGGCCCTGCACCGGCTGACGAAGCAGCGGGGCTGGCAGGTCGAGGTGTCGCTGGAAAACCGCATGGCTTGCGGCACCGGCGCCTGCCTGGGATGCACGCTGCAGCTGGCCGGTGGTGAAAACGCCCGGGTCTGCCGGGAAGGGCCGGTATTCGCCGCCGGGGAGGTATTCCTGTGAGCGGCCAGCCGGACATGCGGGTGCGACTGGGGCGCCTGGAGCTGGACAACCCGGTCATGGTGGCCTCGGGCACCTTCGGCTTCGGCCGGGAGTACGAGCAGCTGGTGGCCATAGAAAGGCTGGGTGCCATCGTCACCAAGGGCCTGTCGCTGCAACCGCGCCCGGGCAACCCGGCTCCGCGGATTGCCGAGACCCCGGCCGGCCTGCTCAATTCCATCGGGCTGGAGAATCCCGGGCTGCAGGTCTTCCTGGACGACAAGCTTCCCTGGTTGCGGCGGCAGCGGCCGGCGGTGGTGGTGAACATCTTCGGTACCACGGTAGACGAGTACGCCCGGCTGGCTGCCCGCCTGGACGCGGCCGAGGGGGTGGATGCGCTGGAGGTAAACATCTCCTGTCCCAACGTGGAGCGTGGCGGCCTGACCTTCGGTGCCGATGCCGGTGCGGCCGCCGAGGTGGCCGCCGCGGTGCGCTCGGCCACCGGCAAGCCGGTTCTGGTCAAGCTGACTCCCAACGTTACCGACATCGTGGCCATCGCCCGGCGGGTGGCCGCCTGCGGCGTGGATGGGCTGGTGTTGATAAACACCCTGCGCGGCATGGCCATCGACATCCACAGCGGCCGGCCCCGCCTGGGAAATGTCATTGGCGGGCTGTCCGGCCCGGCCATTCGGCCGGTGGCGGTGCGGGCCGTTTACGAGGTGGCCCAGGCCCTGGATGTGCCGCTGGTGGGGTGTGGAGGCATCTGCGGCTGGCAGGACGCGGTGGAGTTCATGCTGGCCGGTGCCCGGGCCGTGCAGATCGGCTCGGCCACCTTCCGCAGGCCCGGTACGGCCGTGGAAATCTTGCCTGGCATCGAAAAATTCCTTAGACAAACGGGCAGATCCTCTGTAGGAGAACTCTGCGGTGCCCTGGAAACGGGTGATTGAGCCAGAAAGCAGCCGATGAAACAGGAACAGACCGGCACCCAGCTTCCCAGCAAGTTCGGCAAGTACCTGCTTGTCGACCGCATCGCCACCGGCGGCATGGCCGAGATCTTCAAGGCCAAGTCCTACGGGGTTTCGGGATTCGAGAAGACCATCGTCATCAAGCGGGTCCTGCCCAATTACTCCGACGACCGGGACTTCATCGACATGCTCATCGACGAGGCCAAGATCTGCGCCGGACTGCAGCACGCCAACATCGTGCAGATCTTCGACCTGGGCCGGTTGCAGGGGCGCTACTACATCGCCATGGAATACGTGCACGGGGTGGACCTGGCGGCCGTATTGTCGCGCTTGCGCAAGGCCCGGCGGCGCCTGCCCCTGGAGCTGTGCTGCTTCATAATGATCGAGGCCCTGGCCGGGCTGGACCATGCCCACCGTGCCGTCAGCTCCGAGGGCGAGCCCCTGAACATCGTGCACCGCGATTTCAATCCCTCCAACATCCTGCTTTCTTACCAGGGCGAGGTGAAGGTGGCCGATTTCGGCATCGCCCGCGCCGCCCGCCGTACCTCCAAGACCATGGCCGGCGGTCTCAAGGGCAAGATGGGTTACCTGTCGCCGGAACAGGTGGCCGACCTGCCGCTGGACGGCCGCTCCGATATCTTCACCGCCGGGATAACTCTCTGGGAGATGCTTACCTGCCGGCGCCTGTACTCGGGCAAGACCGAGCTGGACGTGTTGCTGAAGATCCGCGACGCCAAGGTGCCCGATCCTCGCAAGTGGGCTCCCGAACTCGATGCTGACATGCTGGGTATCGTCATGCGGGCGCTGCGCAAGCGCCCCGAGGATCGCTATGGCAGTGCCCGGGAATTCCGCGAGACCCTGGACGATTACCTGTTCGACCGCGGCGTGAAGGTGTCTCCCGGTCACCTGGAGGGGTACCTCAAGAAACTCTTCGCCGACCGGCTGGAAGAGGATCGCCAGCGCGTGAAAACCGGCCGGGTCGCCTCCACCCAGGCCCAACCTCCCAAGTACTGGGTACGTGGTACCGGCCAGCGGCCGCGCGGCCCGCTGGAGCTGCAGGAGTTGTCCGATCTGCTGGCCGGGGGGGGGCTCGACGCCACCGCCGAGGTGTTACGCGAGGGAGAAAGCTGGCGCCCGGTGCGGGAGATTCCCGAACTGGCGGTGCACCTGTCGCGCCTGCCCAGTGCCGAGGAGTCGGACCCGCAGGCGGTGGCCACCTACCAGGGCCTGATTGCCGAGGTGAGTTTCCCCAAGTTGTTCTACCGGCTGGCCATTGCCAAGGAAGACGGCCGGCTGGTGCTGGCCCGCACCGGGGTCAAGAAGGAGATCTACTTCCGCCAGGGTATGCCCGAGTTCGTCAAGTCGAACCAGAAACAGGAAATGTTGGGAGAGTACCTGGTGGAGCGGGGAGTCATCACCGCCGAACAACGCGACCAGGCGGTCAGCGCCATGAAGGGTTTTTCCGGCCGCCTGGGAGATACCCTCATCCAGCTGGGCATCCTGCAGCCGCACGAGATGTTCGAGCACCTGCAGAGCCAGGTACGGGAAAAGCTGCTGGAGGTGTTTTCCTGGAACTCCGGCACCTACCGTTTCTTCTCCGGGCAGTACTACCAGGGCGAGGTGATGCCGCTCAAGGTGGGTTCCTACGCCCTCATTGCCGAGGGGGTACGGCGTTATACCTCGCTGGAGATGCTGCGGGCCCGCTATCGCCCGCACATGGATCGCACCATGGAACGGGTTCACAATCCTTACCTGAACCTGAACCAGCTCAGGCTCACCTCGCGGGAACAGCGGGTGGTCGATTCCATCGAGGAGCAGCGCACCCTGCGCCGCTTGCTGGCGCTGGGCGGCTCCGATCGGCAGGAATTCACCCAGTCGGTCTACCAGGTGGTGTTTCTGCTGGAGGAGCTGGAGATGATCAACTTCGGCGGCTGAGGGAAGGGAAATCATGGTGGAAGCCTACAGCGACGAACATCGGCGTACTCACGACTGCGGCCAGTTGCGGGCCACCGACGCCGGGCGGCCGGCCCGCCTGGTAGGCTGGGTGGCGCGGAGGCGTGACCTGGGTGGATTCATCTTCGTCGACCTGCGTGATCGCCACGGGTTGACCCAGGTGGTGTTCGACCCTGCTCACCGGCAGCTGTTCGAGCAGGCCCGGCAGTTGCGTCCCGAGTGGGTGGTGGGGGTGGCCGGGCAGGTGCGCTCGCGGGGTGAGAACGTGAATCGCTCGCTGCCCACCGGGGAGGTGGAGCTGCTGGCCGAGAAGCTGGCCGTGTTCAACGGTGCCGACACCCCTCCCTTTCATCCCACCGACAAGCTGGATGCCCGGGAGGAACTGCGCCTGCGCTACCGCTACCTCGACCTGCGCCGGCCGCTGATGACCGCCAACCTGTTGCGGCGCCACCAGGTCTGCCAGGTGGTACGCAGTAGCCTGGTGGAGCAGGGTTTCCTGGAGATCGAGACGCCGGCCCTCATAAAGTCGACGCCGGAGGGAGCCCGCGATTTCGTGGTGCCATCGCGTCTCCATGAACGCCAGTTCTATGCCCTGCCGCAATCACCGCAGATCTTCAAACAGCTGCTGATGATCGCAGGGTATGACAAGTATTTCCAGCTGGTGAAGTGTTTCCGCGACGAGGACCTGCGGGCCGACCGGCAGCCGGAGTTCACTCAGGTCGACTGTGAGATGGCGTTCGTGGAACAGGAAGATGTCCTGAATGTTTTCGAGGGACTGATCAAAGAACTTTTATCTTCTGTGGTCAATTATAAAGTGGAAGGGGATTTTCCACGGATGACCTGGGCTGAGGCGATGCGCCGTTACGGCACTGATAAGCCGGATATCAGATATGATTTGGAGATTATTGACATTACAGATAAAGAGGTAATTAATAACGCAGGTTTTAAGCTATTTGATGAGGCAGAGTATATTGCGGGTTTAAAAGTTGAAAGCCTATCAAATTTGTCAAGAAAGCAATTAGATAAACTTACCTCTTTTTTAAAACAAATGGATCTAGGGATAAATGGATTAATATATATAAAAGGTCCAAATGAAGATTATAAATCTTCTTTAAATATTTTTCCTAAAGAAAAGTTAATTCATATAAGGAGAATATTTAAAGCAAAAAAAGAGGAAGTTGTTTTTATTCTTGTCGGGAAAAAAATAGAAACTCAGCTTGCATTATCAAGATTTCGATTAAAACTTATTGAACAATTTAAGGTAAAACCTAAAAAGAAATTTGCCCCCCTGTGGGTGACCGAGTTCCCTCTGCTGGAATGGGATG
>QMME01000188.1 GCA_003647095.1 Deltaproteobacteria bacterium | reverse complement strand
GGCCACGAACAGGACCTCACCCAGCCCCATGAAGGATTGGATGCGTTCGTGTTCCCGGCGCAGCAACTCTCTCTGCTGAGACAGTTCCCGTTCGCGATCAACGAGCTCGTCCTCCAACTCGGCAATCTGGCGCTTCGTCTCTCCGAGATCTCTTTCCGTGGACTTTCCGCTTCCTCCGCCAGCCATTCTTCCTCCCCGGCCGTCGGTCGACCCGCTTTTGTTTAATCGCTATTTATCCCCATCAACTGGAAAAAACAACCCCGGTCCGGTTTTCAATAGAAAAACCAGAGGTTCATTTCGTAGAACCGATTCCGCAATCGCGGTCGAGGAGGGAAATGCGTAGAATCGGGGACCGTTGACAGCCGGCAGGTCGCCGCAGTAGCCTGCCGTCAATGAAACAGTTACTGGACGAACTGATCGAGCAGGTGCAGCGGCACTACAACCTGCAGGGCCCGCTGTCCTTTTCCGAGTACCTGCACCAGTTGCAAGAGGATCCCGCCGGGCAATGCCGCGGTGCCGCCCGCTACCTGGTGGACACCTTCGACTACTTCGGCAGCCAGGTAATCGACACTCCCACCGGCAGAAAAACCCGTTACCACCTCTTCGACGCCGAGTTCGCCGATCGCCAGGGCCGGGTGGCCGGCCAGGAGGAAGCCCAGCACGCCATCTACAAGCTGCTGACCAACTTCGCCCGCGAGGGGCACACCACCCGCCTGATCCTCCTGCACGGGCCCAACGGCTCGGCCAAGACCTCGCTCATCCGGGCCATGACCCGGGCGGTGGAGCACTACGCCACCACCGACCAGGGCCGCCTCTATCATTTCCGCTGGGTCTTCCCCAGCGCCCGCATCGCCCGTGGCCAGATCGGCTTCGCCGAGGGGGAACCGGCCGGGCGGCAACCTCCCGGTGAATCCTTCGCCCACCTGCCCGGCGAGGACCTGGAGGCGGTACTGGAATGCGAGTGCCACGACCACCCGCTGCTGCTGCTGCCGGCCGTGCAGCGCCAGACCCTGTTGCAGCACCTGCGGGAATCCGGGCAGTTGCCGGACGACTTCCGCCTACCCGACTACCTGCGCAACGGCAACCTGTGCGCCAAGTGCCGCCGCATCCACGACGCCCTGCTGGCCGCCTACGGGGGAGACTTCCAGCAGGTACTGCGCCACGTGCAGGTGCTGCGGCTGTTTCCCTCCTGGCGCTACCGCCGCTGCCTGGCCACCGTGGAACCGCAGATGCACGTCGATGCCGGCGAGCAGCAGATCACCGCTTCCCGCTCCCTGGCATCGTTGCCGTCGGCCATCTCCCACCTGAGCCTGTTCGAGTACCACGGACCGCTGGTCGATGCCAACCGCGGCCTGCTCGAGTTCAACGACCTGCTCAAGCGCCCGGTGGACACCTTCAAGTACCTGCTCAGCACCTGCGAGACGGGCCAGGTAACCCTGGAGCGCTCGACGCTGTTTTTGGACACCGTCTTCATCGGTTCCACCAACGAGATGCTGCTCGACGCCTTCAAGGAGTACCCGGATTTCGCCTCCTTCAAGGGCCGCCTGGAACTGGTACGGGTGCCCTACCTGCGCCAGGTCTCCGCCGAGGTACAGATCTACCGGGAACAGTTCCCGCCCGCGCGGCTGGGCCGGCACCTGGCCCCGCACACCTTCTGGATAGCCGCCCTGTGGGCGGTGCTCACCCGCCTGCAGCGGCCGGACACCGAGAAGTTCAGCGGGGCGCTGCGCGAGGTGGTGGCCGGCCTGCGCCCGCTGGACCTGGCCCGCCTCTACGACCGGGGCCAGCCGCCCGCCAAGATCGCCAGTGCCCTGGCCCGGGAACTGGTGGGAGCGCTGCCGCAGATCTACCGCCAGGTGGGCAAGCAGTACGAGGGGCGCGGCGGGGCCAGCGCCCGCGAGGTGCAGATGATCATCATGGGTGCCGCCCAGCACCCCGAGCGGCAGTGTGTCTCGCCGCTGGCGTTGCTGGAGGAGATCCGCGCCCTGCTGGACGAAAAGAGCGTCTTTGCCTTCCTGCAGGAAAAACCCGACGGCGACTGGCGCAACCACGAACGCATCGTGGAGATGGTGGAAGAAGCCTACCTGGACCTGCTGGAGGAAGAAGCCGCCGACGCCATGGGCCTGGTCACGGAAAAGAGCTATCGCGATCTCTTCGAGCGCTACGTGTTGCACGTGTCGCACCAGTTGAAGAACGAACGACTGGTCGACCCCGTCACCGGCCAGGAGATGGAACCGGACCGGCAACTGCTCGAGGAGGTGGAAAACATCATCCGCCCCGCGGAAGAAGAGCCGGAACAGTTCCGCAAGGCGCTCATCGCCCGCATCGGCGCCTATGCCCTGGACCGCGGCCGGCAGCAAGCGGGCCCTCCCGATTACACCAAGATCTTTCCCGCCTACTTCGAAAAGCTGCGCGAGGCTTTCTGGGCCGAACGCCAGCAGCAGATCCGCAAGACCTACCAGCAGCTGCTGGCCTACCTCGACGGCCAGACCCCGGTGGGAGTGGAAGTGAAACAGCTGGACGAGATCCGCGCCGCCCTGGAGCAGCGCATGGGCTACTGCGAGCACTGCGCCAAGGAGGCAGTGGCCTTCCTGCTGGGTAAACGCTTCTGCTGAGCAAGACCCTCAGAAACGCACCAGCACCGAGTTGTAGCTGGCGCCGCCCGGTTCCAGCACCAGTGCCAGCACCGCGGTGGTAATGGCCGCCGCCCCGGCCAGCCCTCCCAGCACCGCCGCCGCGTCCAGGGCCCGCCGGGCCCGCCCGTAGAGGCGGCCGGCCTCGACTTGCACCGGTTCGGCCCGGGCCTGCTGCATCACCGCTCCGCCCGAGATCGACATCACCAGGGACGAACCCAGCAACACCGACGCCAGGACGGCGGCAACCCGGGTGGCCGGACCGAAACGACTGTGGCTGGTTCTCAGGACGTAGGTGCGGGGAGGCGTTCGCGCGGGTGCCGCCATTTCCAGCACCTCCAGGATTTCCGGCGGGGGAACCTCGAGCTGTCGGTGCCGGGGCTTGCGGCCCCGCTTTACGGGAGGCCGCTTCGCCGCCGGCACCTCGACCTGGCGGTCTGCCATCGGCGTGGCCACCACCTGGTGTTCCTGCCGGCTCACCCGCCGGGCCGGTTGCAACAGCACCCCCAGCCGGGAGCCGGAAACGATCATCACGTAGTGGTGCCGCCCCGCGGGAACGGTGATGGTCAACACCACCGGCGGCGAGCAGTGCCAGTCACCTTGTCCATGAACCGGCAACGAGGCCTGCGGGTCGACCGATACCCGGACGGTGCCCTGCTCGCGTTGATCGCGCACCACGGTGACATCGAGCGGGAGGGCCGCCTGCTGCCCGGCCACGGGTTCGCACAAGCGCAAGCGATATTCCTCCGGCCCGCTGGCGGTGAAGCGCAGGATCTTCTCCGGGGCCAGGAAGCGGAAGCTGCGGCTGGCACCGGCTCCGCCCACCTGCATGGCAGGCAGGTCGGCGGGAAGCTGCAACTCACCGGCCCGGGCCGGTACCGCTCCGGCCAGCAGCAACAACCACAGCGGCAACCACTTGCTCATGGTACCGATGATAGCATGCCCGGCATTTTCTTTACCAATACCGGGTGCCCGGCATATCCTGGTGCCACCATGAACGGTCCCCCGGCCAGAAGGTGCAGCGGTATCGGATTGCTGCTGCTGGCGCTGCTGCTGGTGGCCTGCGCCGCGGTTCACCTGGGCCGGCTGGACCACGCCTACCTGCCCGGATGGGACGAGGCGGTGCACGCGGCCGTGGCCGGCAACCTGGCCGAGCATCCCCTCACCCCCACCCTGTTCGACGACCCGCTGCTGCCGCTGAACCCGGCCAACTGGCAGGCCAACCACGTCTGGCTGCACATGCCGCCGCTGCCCTTCTGGCAGGCGGCGCTGTCGCTGCGCCTGCTGGGACGCGGCTTTTTCGCCCTGCGCCTGCCCGGGCTGCTGCTGTTCCTGCTCACCCTGGCCGGGGTGTACCTGCTGGGAGTGCGCCTGGCCGGCGAGGCCGAGGGGTTGCTGGCGGCCCTGCTGCTGGCGGCCAGTCCGCTGGGCTGGCTGCTGGTGCAGGGATACCACTTCGGCGACATGACCGACGTCTCCCTGGCCTTCTGGCTCACCGCCACCGTGCTGCTGGCCGACGCGGCCGTCTCCAGCGGCCGCACCGGCCTGGCCGTCCTTTCCGGGCTGTGCCAGGGCCTGGCCTGGCTGAGCAAGAGCGCCCTGTCCCTGGCCCCGGCCGGGGCCCTGCTGGTGCTGTGGCTGGCCGGCCGCCGGGGCCGGCTGGCGGGAGATAAACCGCGCGGGGTGCAGGTGGCCGTCCACTGGGCCGTGGCCGCGCTGCTGGCCGCCGGCTGGCAGATCTACACCCGCCTGCGCTGGCCGGCCGAGGCGGCCATCGAGGGCCGGGCCCTGCTGCAGCATGTCACCAGCAACTACGAGGGGCACGGCCGCAGCTGGGACGCGCTGTTCAACGACCTGGTGGCCAACCTGCTGTCGCCCGCCTTCATCGTCTGGGCCCTGGCCGGGGCGCTGGCGGCCGCGGCCTGGTTCCTGCGCCGGCGCAGCCGCGGGGCCGGCTGGCTGGCGCTGTGGTGCTGGGGCACCTGGCTGCCGCTGCTGGTGGTCAAGACCAAGGTCCCGGCCGTGCTCTGGGGAATGCTGCCGGCGCTGGCCCTGGCCATGGCCTGGCTGCTGCTGCGGCTGGTGCGGCGGCCCTCGCCGGCCGGCTGCGCGCTGCTGCTCACCCCGGCCCTGTTCCTGCTGGCCACCCGTCACGCCCCGGGTGACTTCTTCGCCTTCGCCCGGCCGCTGCTGCCGGCCATGGCGGTATGGCCGCACCTGCCGCTCGAGCTGCTGCTGCTGGCGGCGCTGCTGCCGCCGTGCTGGCTGGCCGCCCGGCTCGCCCGCCGGCTGCCGGGCCCGGCGGCGCGGGCCCGGCCCCTGCTGCGGCCGGCGCTGGTACTGGCGGCGACGCTGCCGCTGGCCGCGCTGGTGCACGAGCAGGGCGAGACCCGGCTGGCCTTTGCCACCTTCCAGGACTTCAACCCGGGCGCCGGGCTGGCCCGGCAGGTCGCCGTACCGCCGGCGGCCGGCACCCACCTGCTCATCGAGGGCCGCGGCGACGGCCGCCAGCGGCCGGAGCTGACCTTCTCCTTCCTCACCGGCATCCCGGCGGAGATGCACGCCGGCCCGGCCCTGCTCCGGGCGGCGCGTGCCGGGCTCGAGCGCGGGCCGCTGCTGCTGGCCTCCCCCTGGCGGCGCCGGGGGCGGGAGCTGGCCGCACCCCGGCCCGGCTGCGGCTACTGGCTCTACCAGGCGGACGGATCCACGCTGCCGCCGCCCCGGCTCGACGGGGAGGGGGCCGAGCCGGGAGACTTTCCCGTCGCCCTGCTCACCGGCAGCGTCTCGGCCGCCTCCGTCCGGCCCGCCGGCCCCATCGACGTCCTGGTGCTGTGGCGGTTCGACCGGCCCGTGCACTCCTGCCGCCGCCGCCTGTGGCTGGTGGCCGACGGCGGGCGGCGCTACCCGGCCTTCGCCCGTCCGGCGGCGCTCCCCCCCGGCCTGGCCGCGGAGGCCCTGGCCAAGCTGGCCCCGGCGGGCTGGTTCGACGGCTGGCGGCCCTTCTGCGCCGGGCTGTGCGAGCCGGGCCGGGCCCGGGCCGGGTCCGTCATGGCCGACGCCGTCCACTCCTGGCTGCCCGCGGACACGCCGCCGGGCGCCTACCGGCTGCTGCTGGAGACCAGCTGCCTCACCCGCCCGGGCAGGAGCAGGCGCGACTTCACCGGGCCGGCGCTCGAGGTGACACCTTGAGACGCCCGCTCGGCAGGCGCCTGGGCGACCCCCGCCTGTGGCTGTTTGCCGGGGTGCTGCTGGCCTGTACCTGGCCCTTTCCCTACTTCGAGAAGCTGGGCAGCCCCAACGAGATGAGCCGGCTCTACCTCACCCGGGCGGTGGTGGACGACGGCAGCTTCTCCCTGGACGGCCCGGTGGCCCGCCACGGCCACATCACCGACCTGGCCCGGTCCTCCGGGCGCCTGTACTCCGACAAGGCCCCGGGCATCGGCCTGCTGGGGGTGCCCGTCTACCTGGCGGCCAAGCTCCTGGCCGGCTGGCGGGCCGAGGCGGTGTCGAACGCACTGCTGCTGCGGCTGCTGCGGCTGGTTCTCGCGGCCCTGCCCACGGCGCTGATCGTGGTGCTGCTGTTTTCGCTGCTGGAGCGGCTGCTGGTCGAGCGCTCCCTGCGCCTGTGGCTGTGTACGGTGTACGCGCTGGGCTCGGTGGCCTATCCCTACGGGGTGATGCTGTTCGGCCACCAGGCGGCGGCGCTGTGCGCGGTCTTCGCCTTCGGGCTGCTGAGCCGGCCGGTGCCGCCGCGGGCGCGCGGCTGGTTCCTGGTGGGGCTGGCCCTGGCCGGGGCGGTGTTCATCGAGTATACCACGGTGCTGCTGGTGCTGCCGCTCTTCCTGCTGGCCCTCTGGCGGGCCCGGGAGGTATGGCGCCGGGCCGCCTGGGCCCTGGCCGGGGCGGCGCTGGTGGGCGGCCTGCTGGCCTTCTACCACGCGGCGTGCTTCGGCTCTCCCCTGGACACCGGCTATGCCCACCTGCCACACCGCTCGTTCGCGGCGGTGCACCAGCGCGGCCTGTTCGGCCTGGTGACGCCCGGCGCGGGCCGGCTCGCCGACATCCTCTTCTCCCCCACCCGTGGGTTGTTCTTCCACTCTCCCTGGCTGCTGCTGGCGCCGCTGGGAATCGCCGCCGGCCTGCTGCGCCCGGCGGCCAGCGGCTGGCGGCCGCAGTGGTTCGTCCTGGCGGCGGCATCCCTGCTCTACCTGGCCTTCGCCGCGAGCCTGCAGCTTGCCGCCTGGGGCTGGTCGCTGGGCCCGCGCCACCTGGCGCCGCTGCTGCCCTTCTGGGTGCTGGGCGCGGGGCGGCTGACCTGCCCGGGTGTGCCGGGGCGCAACTGGACGCGGCGGCTGCTGTGGGTGCTGGGGTTGTTCGCGGCGGCGGCGGTGGTGACACCCACGGTGGTGTTCGGCGGCTTCCCGCCCGACTTCTCCAACCCGCTGGCCGACTTCACCGGCCCGCTGCTGCTCGAAGGCTGCGTGGCGCCCAGCCTGGGTTCGGCGCTGGGCCTGGACGCCGGGACGGCGGGGTGGCTTTTTGTGACCCTGGTGGCCGCGGCGCTGGTCTGGCTGCTGTGGCGGCAGCTGGCCGGCCGGCTGGAGAAGCTCTGCTGCCTGGTCGCGGCCCTGCTGCTGGCCGCCCTGGCCTTCTGCTGGAGCGGGCCGGAAGACGCCCGGGAACAGCGCATCCTCGACTGGGTGCGCCGCGACGTCACCGGCTGCACCCGGCCCGGTGAAAAGTAGTTCCGAGGAGGTGACGAGGTGGTTGAAGAGAGGCCGGTGCGTTTCGACGCGGGCGGGATCGAGCTGGAAGGGCTGCTGGCAGAGGAAGGGACGGGTATCGGCGTGGT
>QMME01000187.1 GCA_003647095.1 Deltaproteobacteria bacterium | reverse complement strand
TCATCTCGGTGGGCAGGCTGTCGAAGAAGCGCACCTCCGGTCCTTCCGGATCGGGGGGCTCCTCGCGCATGCGGTTCAGGAAGAAATCGAGGCCACCTCGACTTCCCGTGTGGGCCAGCACCTCCACCAGGACCTGGCGCCAGTTGTCGGGGGCTCCTTTCATGGCCGCCAGCGCTCCCCGGGCGGCCAGTTCGCCGCTGCCGCCGAGGGCTGCCACGCACAGGGGAATTTCCGCGCTGACGCGCAGGTCGTGGTTGCTCGCGGCTACCAGCTTCTTGAGCCGCCCCAGCAGTGGCGTAACCGCCCGCGGTGAGCCGATGCGATTGAGTGCCTGGTAGAGCAGGCGCTTGATGTCGGCATCGTTCTCTGTCGACAGGGCGGCCAGGAGACCCGTCGTAGTTTCGGCGTCGGCGACCCGTGACAGGGCCCTGGCCACGCTGCGCCGGGTCTGAAGATCCTGGTGTTGCAGTGCCGCCAGCAACGCCTGTCGTATGCTGGCATCGTAGACATTGATCGCCGCGCGGGCGGCGGCCTGGCGCACCAGGCGGGCCGGGTCGGCGATGGTCCTGGCCAGGGCGGCGGCCAGTGCCTGGCGAGCCGCAGGGGCGACCGGCCGCACCAGGCCGGCGGCCCGGGCGCAGCCCAGGCGCAACCAGGGGCTTTGCTCGGCCAGGCAGTTTGACAGGGAGCGGGCCGCCAGGTCGGGCTTGAAGCGCAGCAGCGCCGCTGGCCCCAGGGGATCTCCCGAAGAGGAGGGATCGGCCGTGGCCCGGGCCAGCAGTTGCAGGGCTTCCTCGTCGCCGGCCAGGGCAAGCGCCAGCGCGGCCTGGCGGCGTAGTGGCTTGTTCCTGGTGTAGCGCCGGGCCAGGCGTCGCAGATCCTGGGGGCTGGGATCCCTGACACCCGCCAGCCCGGGTGACTGCAACGGCTGCAGCAGCGGGCGCGAGAGCAATTTCAGCTGGGCCTGCTTCTTCACTCCCAACCGGTACCGGGCGTAGGCTTGCCACAGGCGTACCGTGGGTACCGGTCCGGACTTGAACTTCTGAACGGCCTGGCGCGACTCGTCGGTGTTAATTTGCGCCAGGGCTTTCAAGGACCTGATGCGGCTGTTCTGTTGTGGTGAGGCCAGGGCCGCCGCCACCACCGAGAGGTTGGCGGTGTAGCCCATCAGGCACAGTGACTTGGCCGCCTCGATGCGAACCGCCTCCGCTGCGTCACGCAAGAGGGATACCAGCTTCTTGCGGACGGAAACGTCGTTGTAGCGCCACAAGACTCCGGCCGCGGCGGCACGGGCCACGGTGTTCTCGCTGTCGGTGAGCTTCAGCAGTACTCCCAGGACCCGCGGATCGTTGATCCGGGAGAAACGGTCGGCGGCCAGGTCGTAGTCGAGTATCCCGCTGCCGCTGATCAGGCTCCTGGCCATGCGTGCCAGTCGATCTGTTGCCCCTGCCGATCCCGTGGCCAGAAGAATGACGACCAGTAACACCGGTGACCAGTACCAGCCGGGCCGGCGCTGCGGCCGGGTTGCTCTCTTGGTGCCTAGGGAAAAATACACGACTCCTCCTCCTTGGCCGGGGCCCAGTACAAGGGGTGGATCACGGTCCGCTGGGTTCCTTCCCGACGAACCAGGCCGGACACCCATGGGGGTGAATCATCATTTGGTTCCTCGACTGACACCCACAGGGTTTGACCCTCGATCTGCGCCGGTAACAGAGCCTGGCCCAGACCGGTTTCCGTGAGCAGCAACCGCGATTCGGTTGCTTCATCGTCACTGCGGCGACCCACGGCCAACACCGGCAGATCGTCCCGGTGTTGCTCGGCGGGTAGGATTTCCTTGATGCACTCGAGGGGCAGGTAGGCCGGTCCCAGTGCCAGGTGAACCGGCAACACTTCCCTGATCCCCCAGACCTGGGGAACCAGCAGTTGCAGCTGCCAGCCGGTGCTGGCGTCGTTGCGGCGCATGACCCTGGCCCGCAAGCGTCGCAGGTTGGCAACTACTGCGGAATCGAGCGCCGGGGGAGCGACATCGCTGGCGGCCTGGCCATCGTGGCCGAGGGTGATTTTCAACAGGGAATGTAGGTTGGCTACCTCCAGCGTCAACTTGCCTACCGTGGCCTTGTGGTTGCGTCGCCGCAGCTCGGCCGGCTCGATGGCCTCGTTCAACAAGTACTCGAGTAGCTGGCCCAGGACCGGTTCCAGGAGTTCGACTTGGCTGGCCGCCAGGCGGCTGGGTGTCTGGGCAACGGTCAGGGTGGCCGGCCGGGAAATGCGGCTGCCCGCCTGTCGAACCCGCCTCTGCAAGCGAAACAACATCGGTCCGGCGGAAACGCTGGCGTGTTCTTGCAACCCTACCGCCGCCAGGTTCACCAGGCGGCGAGCCAGCTGACGGCTGCGCTGCAGCAGCATGGCCAGCTCGTCCAGTTCCCATATGGCTTGGAGCAGACGCTGGGAAGTCTCTGCCGGGGAGAAGATCCCGGTGGGGGACAGGGGGCCCGCCAGGCAGGAATGCAGGCGCCGGGCAGCGGTCGTCAGGAAACCATCAAGTCTCTGTCCCAGTTGCAACCAGCGTGCGGGTTGCCGAGCACGACCGGCATCGATGGAATCGAGCAGGGCAGACAGGTGCAACAGGATGGTTGCCAGTTCCTCGGCGTCGGGTTGCGGGTGTTGTTGCAGGATGCTTCTTTCCAGGTCCGCCAGTGGCTGGTCGAGTTGCTTCAGGCCGGCTACCGCCACCGCCTCGCGCAAGGTATGCAGGCGCAGGATAATCTCGTCCTTGGCTGGCAGTTGCTCCAGTGTGACCAGCCAGTTGCCCACCTGGCGTAGCTCATCAGCCAGCGATCGTACCAGTTCCGTGGCTATGACGTTTTCTTTGTTCACCTTCAGACGGTTCCCCCGTCGTTTGCGCCGGAAGTGGCCGAGGTGACCACGTTACGGCGGGCTTTCTCGGCCACCTCGTGAATCTGCTGCAGGATTTCACTGGCCTGGGGTGACAGGCTTTGGATACCCTGAGCCGCCGCCAGTTGTTCGATGTGCTTGACGGCCTGTTCCAGGGCATGCTGGGTACGGGCCAGTTCGTGGGAGACGACGGCGGGAGCGGGCAGGTCAGGGTGCAACAGGGATATTTCATTGATGAGACCCTGGGCCGCTTCGGCCAGGTTGGATGCCACCCGGCTGGTTCGGGCCAGGTCGTCGTTCAGCCTGCTCATACTGCCGTGCATCTCCGCGGCCTGCCTCGTCAACTGACGGTAGTTGTTGCCCAGGGGACCGGTAAGGGGGCGGATGACCGGAACCTTGTTCTTGATGGCGGTGATGTCGTCGCTCCAGTCGCCCAGCTTCTCGCGTAGTTGTAGCACTTGCTTTTGTTCGCCGCTGATGGTTCCTTCCAGGCGCTGCACCGCCTGCTGGAGCTGCTCGACCAGGCCGGCCATTTCGGCCAGGCGCTCCGGCAGGACGCTGGACATCCCGGCCAGCAGTTCACCCAGCTCGTCTACCTTGTCTTTCAATCCTTCTAGACCGGGAGGGGGATGGGATCCCGCCACCAGCGCCAGGTTGGTGGCCAGCAGGCGAGCCTGTTCGTGGGCTCGTAAAATGTCTCGCCCGGAGCGGACCAGTCCCTGGCTGTACTCCAGCAGGCCGTTGCTGAGGGTTGACAGCCGGGTCCGCTGCTTGTCGAGGTCTTTGCCGGCCGCCAGCAGCTCCCCGTCCAGGGGACTTCCTGCCGGTAACTGGTCGATGTGGCGGCAGAGATTGTCCAGCTCCACTGATAACAGGTCGGCCAGGGCAGTATGGTCGGATTCGACCAGGGGAGCCACGGAGATTTCCATGTTGCCGGAAAGCTCGGCCAACTCCTCGGCGTGCTGCTGTACGCGGCCGGCAACCATGACCACGGCTTCCAGGCGGCCGCTGAGCTTGTTGCCGAGCTGCTGGGCTGCCAGCGACAGGGACTGTAACTCGGAACTGGCCAGCTGCGGCGAGGTGACGAAACGACCCTCGGCCAGGTTACGGAAGTACTCTTCCAGGAGGTCGAGATCCCGTCGCCGTTGCTCCTCGGCAAGCTCCATTTGCTGCAGGCGCTGCAACTGGCCGCGCAGGCGTTCCAGCGACAGGGATAGATCGGGCAGGGAGGATGACTGGGGGATGGCGGTGGAGTCAAGGGAATCGGGATCGCTGGCCAGTTGCCCGGCCAGCTCGGTCAGCCGGGCCAGCGGCCGCAGTAGTCTCTTTTTATGCCAGTAGGACACCAGCAGGCTCAAGAGCAGCACCAGCGCTGATATTCCGAGCGGCACCGGCCAAGCGAATGGCCGGGAAAGGTTGGCCGCAGCGTCGCTGGCCGGGGTTGCCGGGATTTCCATCCGGGGAACCGGAAACTCGGCTGCGGCCGGAGCGGCTTGAAGGTTGTAAGCCACCTCCAGGCCGGTGCCCGGTACCGCCAGCCTCCGCCAGGATGACCAGGAATCGCCATCCGGTAAGGCTTTTGCGGCCGGGGCGGCCAGGGCCTGCTGGCGATCAGCGGCCGTAAGGCCGGGCACCTCGGCCAGCAGGCGCTCGGCCTTGCTGTCCAGCAACACCAGCTTGTGCAGCGGTGGGGGCGGTTTTTTCAGCAGGGCAGGGATGCTCTTGTCGGCGGCGATCTCATCTGAACTCTTGCCCGCCACCAGCGGTTGCAGCTTGCCCACCAGCCGCAATGCGGCCAGCCCTGCCTGCGCGAGGTGGAGCTGCCGCCGCAGTGCAGAGTTGGCCGCGCGCCACTTCTCCACGGCATCTTGCACTTGCCGGTTCAGGGTTGCCATCTGGCCGGCCTGCTCGGACAAGTGCTGGGAGTATTCCTGGAAGTGGCTGGCCTGTTGTTGCCATCGCCCCCAGTCATACCACGCCAGTATGGCGGCGGGCAGCAGGCCGCAGAGCAACAGCAGCAGCAGCAGAGGACGACCCAGGGCCAGGGGATTGCCGCGGGTCCGCCCGGCAGCCACGCCCGGCGGGGGTTCCGGGGAAGGCAGCGCTGGCTGCTCCTCGGAGGCGGTTGATTGCTGCTCCTCGTTCATGGAAATCCTCCCCGCGGCCGGTAGCCGGCATCAGCTCTTTCCAGCTGTGGAGCGCGATCTCTTTCTTACGATACGGCTGCCCAGCAGCCGGTAGAGCATCTTGCAAACGTCGAACGAGCTGCGATGGCTGTGGCGGACGATCTCACGAATGGTACGTTCGCCATCGACCAGTGACAGGATCTGTTTCTCTTCGTCGTTGAGGTTGATTTGTTTGACCACACCGGTGCTGTCCCGGGCCGGAGCCAGCACTATGCTGAAGTCGCGGATTTCTTTCTCGATCAATCCCCACTCGTCAACGCGGCGAAATCCCTCCAGCAACACCTTGTCTATGGACAGATCGACGTCTGCCTGGCGAGCTTCTTCCGGCAGCTTTTCGGTGACGTAGAAGGCGAACTCACCCTCTCCCCAGCGTAGAGCCTCGTAGAGCAGTTCCGCGGTTTGCGCCTGCAGCGCCTCGGCCAGTTGCCCGCTGGTCAAATGTCCCAGCTTGACCAGTTGTTCGCCCAGGAGTTTCTTGCCGCTTTTTCGGCTCTCCAGAAACAGCTCCAGGTCCACCGGCGAGATGGCGCCGCTGGCCACCAGGAATCGTCCCAGCAGGAACTCCTTGTCAACGTTGCTGGCCCTGGCAAAGAGAATTTGCCCCTCCCGCAGAAATACCTCCAGGTGAGCCTTGCCCCGCGCCACGTGCAGTATGCCGGTGCTGGCCTGGAACTTCAGCAGCTGAAATACCTCGGCCAGTGGCACCATGCCCAGTTCACCACGTAGGGCCTGGCGACCACGGGGATCCTGCAAGTCGTGGCTGGTGGCCGGATCGTCCGGGCGACGCTCGCCCACGGGCAGCAGGGGGGGAGAGTCATCTTCGTGCTTTTCGCCGGAGTCGATGACATGTTGTACCAGTGTGGCCAGGGCCTCGGGATGGAATGGCTTGGTGATGAAATCCACGATGCCCATGGTTCTTACCAGCTTCTCGCCGATCATCTCTCCCTTGGTGGACATCAACACGATGGGAATGCCCTTCGCTTCCGGGCAGTGGGTCAGCTCCTTGCATACCTGGTAGCCATTCATGCCGGGCATCATGAAATCAAGCAGAACCAGCTTGGGTTTGGCCTGCTTGAGCATATCGATGCCGCTGGGACCGTCACCGGCAACCAGCACCTCGAAACCCAGGTTTTTGAGGCTGTGCTTGACCACCTTGTGAATGGTTGGGCTGTCGTCGATCACCAGCACGCTGCGCGAGGCCATGCAAGTTTTCCTTATTCCCCCGAAGACAGCCGCTGCTGGCGGGAGAGCTGGTTCAAAGCTGGTGTACCTTCATTTCCAGGTTGTTGGCGACGTGCAACAGGCTGCCATCAGGTATCTCCCGCCACTGGTGACCGGGACTGTCCATTGCCGCGCCTATCATGACACCACGGAAATGGGCATGCAGTTTCTTGCTCTGCTGGCTGTCGTCGTGCAAGGGACAGTCCAGGATCCCCTCCCGGTGGGAGTAATGCACGGAGACTCGCTGGCTGATGGCACCCATGATCCTGCCATTGGTCACCACCACGGCCATCTCCGGCTTGTCCGGTCCCTGGTGCAGGTTGTTTACTTCGGTGACGAATTCTCGCAGCAACTCGCTCAGCGTCTCGGCGGAAAGATCGAGCTCGTTCAGCTTGCCTTCGCGGAAAAGCAGATCCAGAAATAGGTGAAAGGCCACCTCGCTGTCGGTTTCGCCGCGGATGTTACGGGCCAGGAAGGGGGGCAGGCGCTTCAGCAATTCCTGGCGCCGCTCGTCCATGGCCGGCAAGTGGCCGACATGGGCAAACAGCCACTTACGGAAGCGAAAAGGGTGGGTATTAGAATCCTTCCATCCTCCTACCGTGGCCAGGCGCACGTGCAGCAAGACCACCTGGGAGGTGATGCCCTGGAGCAACTCGCTGTAATCGATCTCGTTGAGGTTGGCGCTGGGGCGTTTTATCAGCAATGGTTCTTCGTTGTTGTAATAGCCCACCCCGATGCCGTCATGACTGCCACCATCATGGAAACTCAGGGCGTCCTTGACCTGGTGTACCGCACACCGCAGCAGATCTTCGTCGTTGCACATTACACCAAGCATCCTGCACATGAAACGCCTCCTCGAACTCTGAACCCGTACCAGTCGAAAAGTACCCTAAAGACGGGTGCCGATCAAGACTCCCAGGTCGGCCTTAAATAGACGGGCAGGCACTGAGGATGAATTGCCTGCCCGTTGGTCTGCGACCTGGTCATACCCGGTACGATTACCCGGGGTTATGAAGCCACTAGTAGTCCATGTCCTCCATGCCGGGAGCGGCCGGGGTCTTTTTCTTCTCCGGTTTTTCGGCGATCATGACGTCGGTGGTGAGCAGCAGCCCGGAGACGGAGGCGGCGTTCTGCAGCGCCGAGCGCACCACCTTGGTGGGGTCGATGACGCCGGCCTTGAACAGG
>QMME01000186.1 GCA_003647095.1 Deltaproteobacteria bacterium | reverse complement strand
CCAGGCAGACGGCCAGCAACCAACGACGACCACTAGCGGCAAGGTTCATTTCTTCTCCTCCACGCCGAAGATGGCCAGGTCGTCCACCAGCTCCAGCTTGTCGAGCAACTCCAGGTTCTCCAGCAGCTCCAGGTTCTCGATGACCTCGCGTTCCCAGGGCTGCAGCCGGTCGGCCTGGTTCGAGGGCCGGTCCACCCGTTCCCGGCCGCCGGCCGCCTGACCGTTGTCGCCCGCCCAGGCGGGCAGGGCGACCAGCAACAGGCTCAAGGCGGTTAGCAGCAGCTTCATCCCGGTGTCCTCAGGCATCCTCGTCCAGGCTCTCGATGAACTCCATGTCTTCCAGGATGTCCAGGTTGCGGATGACATCGTAATCGGAAAACAGCTCCAGGTGGCTGGCGATGACCTTGTCGGCCTCGCTCACCCGCGGCCGCGACACCAGCATGACCACGGCCACCGCCAGTCCGGCGGCCAGGGCCCCGCCGGCCGCCAGTACCGGCCAGCGCCAGCGCGGCGGGCCCGCCCACCATCCCGGCGCCTGCCGACTCTCGGTGGCAAAGCGCCACCAGAATTCACGCCGAAAATCCGCGCTCGGCTCGACGACCTCGAGCTGGCGGCTGGCCTCCACCGCCTGGCGCAGTTCGTCCAGGATCCGGGAACACCGCCGGCAGCCAGCCAGGTGTCGTTCGAGCTGTCGCCGGTTCTCCCGGTCCAGTTCCCCGTCCAGGTAGGCCACCAGTTCCTCGTGGTTCCTGTCACAGCTCATTTTCCAACCTCCTGTCCTGCCGGGCCAGTGCCTGGCGTATGGCCTCGGTGGCCCGGAACAGGGCCGCCTTCACCGCCGGCTGGCTCATGCCGAGGATATCCGCCACCTGCCGGTAGGAAAACCCGTTCAGACGCACCAACCAGAGCGCCGCCCGCTGGCGCTCGGGCAAGGCATCCGCGGCCGCCTGGAGGCGTTCGGCCACCTGGCGGGCCTGGGCCACCTGCCCGGGATCGGCGTGGTTGTCCGGGGGATCCACTTCCTCGCCGCCGGCCCGCTGCCGGGGACGGTGGCGGCGCCGGCGCAGTTCGTTGAGGCAGACCCGGGTGGCGATGGTGTACAGCCAGGTGGTGAAGCGGGCCCGGGGACGGTACTTCTTCCTGGCCCGCCACAGGCGCAGGAACACTTCCTGGGCCACTTCCTCGGCAATCGCCCGGTTGTGAAAGAACCTGTCGCCGTAGGCGACCAGCCTGGGTGCGTGACGGTTGAACAGTTCCGCGAAGGCCTTCTCGTCGCCATCCTTGACGCGCAGCATCAGTTCGACGTCCGCATCCGCTGTTGCCATTCGCGCACCCAACAGTATAAACCCCCGGCCCGGAAAAAAGTTGCGCTAGAGGTAAAAGTCCAGGCCAATCAATATCTTCCAGGCGTCGGGCTCGCTGGTGTAGACGGCGCCGTCGCGGGCCTCGAGGGGCTTTTCGAAATCGAAGAACCCGCCCGTCAGCAGGTAGTCGGCCTCGAACAACAGGGAGACGAAATCCCTGATGTTCCATTCCAGGTTCAGGTCGGTCTCCCAGCCGTAAAAGCGACTGCCCGCCTGCAGGTTGACCCCGTGGCTGAACAGCAGGGCGCTGCCCAGGCGCAGCAACACCTTCTCGGTGATGTCCAGCCCCAGGCTCAACCCGGGGGCGATGACCCCCCGGCCGTTCACTCCCGAGGGGCTGAAACTGCGGGCGGAGAAGTTCTGGTTCATGCCACCGGAGAAGAATATGTTGGTGCGGGTGATGTAGGGATAGACCGAGACGAAACTGTTGTAGCGGCCACCCACCTCGTCGCGGGCGCTGTCACCGGTCTCGCCCGAGAGGAAGAGGAAGAAGGCCCCGGCGGTGAACCAGTCGGTAAGGTCGAAGTAGAAAGAGGCATCCACCATACCGCCCAGCATGCGGGCGCTGCCGGCCTGGCTCTGCGGCTGGCCGGTGAGGGGATTCGTCCAGGTCAGTCCCAGGTCGGCCCAGCCGAATTCCACGGCGGCGGTAAAGAACAGCGAGGCCCGCTCGAACACCTTGTTACCATCGATACCCACCCAGAAAAAATCGCCCCGGGATGTGGTGTCGAGCAGCTCGATGCCGTAGATACCCAGCATGTCGGCCATGGTGTAGAGCAACACCTCGCCCAGGGCATCGTCACCGTCGTGGAACCAGGCTCCCCACAGCGACACCTCCTCGAAGAAGCTCAAAAGGTAGGAAATCTCCAGCTTCACCAGCGGGCTGCGTTTGCCGCCGCTGTTGAACTCGCCGTTGGGCAGCAGCCCCTCCACCTCCAGCCGCAGGGGCAGCCCTCCCCGGCGTTCCAGGTTGAAATCCACACCACCGCCGAGAACGTAGTTGTCGAGCAGGTAACCCGAGCCCAGCGAACGCCGGCGCTTGCCCGCCCACCAGCTCACCCAGCCGGCCCGGCCCAGTTCCCCGGTGCCGTACAGTTCCCTCGTGAAACCGGTGGCCGCGGCCTCGTCGGCGATGGGCCGGCCGTTGGACATCCAGTCGCAGCGCGGATCGGGCGGCTCGACGCTGCAGACGGGCCGGGGCTGGTAATAGGACAGGCCGCGGTATTTCAACTCGCCGCTGTCCAGGTTTACCACCAGGGAAAACGCCGAGCCGGCTTCCAGCCGGGCCCCGGCGGCCAGCAGCAGCGAGTAGCCGATCTCGGTGTTGTCGAAGCGCAGGTTGAGCGGGCTTTCCAGGCGCGGACCTCCCGGCCCGCTCGTGACCGAGCCCTCGGTGTTGAGGAAGTTCTCCTTGACGTTGATGCGGTTCGACAGTGAGAAGCTGAAGCCGAAGTCCACCTCGGCGGCGGCGGCCGGCACCACGGCCGTCACCAGGAGGGCAAGCAGGGACAATCTGCACGGCGGCTCCGAGATCATGCCGCCGATATTGACCGCCGGGGACATGGCTGTCAAACGAATGGACCGAGAAGCGGTACCTATATCTCCAAACCTTCTTCCCCGGAGGACTCCGGTGGCGAAGGGGGTTCCTTGGCAGCCGGGGCCGGTTGGCCCGCCTGGGGGTGGAGCTGCTTGAGATCGCTCAGGCCGAAATTTTCCTTGAGGAAGTTCACCAGGTCGGCCGGGGGACGGCCGGGATTGACGAACAGGTAGAGGATGTAGTCCTCGGCCGCCTCCAGGGGGGCATCGCTGGCGCCGGCCCGGGCCCGGTCGAGGATCTCGCGCTGCCAGCGCTGGCACAGCTTGCCCAGCGTGCCGTCGATTGCAGCCACCGCCTGGGCCAGGGCCCGTTGCACCAGCTGCTCGTCGGAAAGCTCGAAGCGCAGCGGGTCGCCCTTGACCCCGTAGCGGCGATAGGCCTTGTTGGTCTTGTCGCTGCTGGAAGCCTCACCGTTGAGCTGGTCGCGCAGCAGCCGCTGCCGGGCCTCTCCGAAGGCCTGCAGGCTCACCGTTACCCGGGCGGTGCGCTTCACCTGGCGGATGGGATAGCGAAAGACGTCGTAGACCGGCTCGTCCACCTTGCGCGGGGTCCGGGCCCGGGTCCGGCGCAACTCGACGACCTCGTCCTGGAGACGCTTCTGCTCGGCGAGGTGATCGTGCCGGGCCTTTTCGGCCTGCTTCAGCCGCCGCCGCAACGACTCCTCGTCGTCGCTGGGACCGGCATCGGCAAAGGCCTGGCGGCACTCTTCTACCAGGGCGCCGTCCTGCTTGAGCAGTTCCACCAGCTCGCTCAGCCGCTCCTTGTCCTTGGCAATCTTGTCGGTCAATTCCTGGTACTGGGGATTGTCGACCTTGCGGGTTCCCGACTGGTATTTCTGCTCTCCCTCGGACGTGGTGGCATCCTGTTGGAAGTCGATCTTCTGCACGGCCAGCCTGAGGATCAGCCGGGCCTCGCCCGTGGCCGGCAACTGCAAGGTGGGACAGGCCGATGGTTTCTTCTTCCCCACCATCCCCGCCAGCTGCTCTGACAACCTGGCCAGGCGCCGGGGCTTGCGAGCCGCCACCACCTTCACCCCGAAGCGCGAGGCCTGCTCGAGCGCCTGGCGGGCCTGTACTTCCAGTTCCGCGGAATCGCCCCACACCTGCACCAGCTGCTCCACCCGAACCAGCCCGATCAGGGCCCGGCCATACAGTTTCTTCTTCACGTCGTCGCGCACCCGCTCCATGATGGTCTTGGCCACGGCCAGGCGGGCCTGTTCGTAGGCCGTCTTTACCTGGGCGTCGCGGGGCATCTGCTGGTGCAGTTTCTCGGCCAGCCGGAACGATTCTTCCGCTTTTTCCTCCCGCTGCAGCTTCTGCACCCGGGCCAGCAGGCCGGCCACGGTACGGTGGAGATTCTGCCGGGCCGCGGAGTTTTCCGGTGCCAGGCGCACCGCCCGCAGGAAAGCCGCCAGGGCTCCCATCTCGTCCTTCATCTGCCGCAGGCTGAGGCCCTCCTCGACCGCCTGCTCCGCCAGCCGTGACTGGAGGCGCTTGACATCGGCCTGCAGCTGGGGATTGTCGGGCTCCCGGCGAGCCGCCTTCTGGTACTCGGCCAGTGCTTCCTCGTACATCTCCGCCTGCTCCAGTTCACGTCCCCGCTCGATGTAGGCGGAAGTGGCCGAACAAGCCGCCAGCAGCAGCGCCAGCGCCAAACCGGTCCCGCACGGCAACCCGAGTCCACTTTTCATGATCTCTCCCTCGCTACCGGCACGGCAATCCTCCCGGGCCGCTTCAGGGCATCGTCCGCCAGCCCTGGTCGAGAAAATCCAGGCGGGTCTTTTCCAGCAGGAACAGGGGCCGGGCCCCGCTCACCAGGTCACCCGCCTCCGGGAGCAACTCGCTCTGCTCCGCGTTGCCATCCATGTCGATGAAGGCAAAGGCGGTGTAGTTGCCCTCGGCGATGAACAGCATGCTGTAGTCGCAGGACGGCCCCTGCATCAGGCAGGACGAGGAGTACAGCGGCGGCTCGTCGATGTCGCCATCCTCGCCCACCAGCTTGATCCAGGCCAGGCGCTGATTGGCCACCACGGTGCTCGAGGTGACCGTCCCGTAAAGGGTATGCGTGGGCACCTGCTGCGGTTTTTCACCGCAGGCGCCGAGCCCCAGCCCCGCCAGCAGCAGCAGCGGGCCGACCGCTGCCAGCCCGGTGCGGAAGTCACTGTTCACCGTTTTCCTCCCCGGCGGTTGCTTCCGCTTCCGGCTGTTGTTCTCCGGCGGGCAGGAGCTCGCCCATCAGCGAGTCTACCGCCCCGGCCCCCTGGGGAGCGCAGCAGAAGCTGGCCACCGTCTCGTACAGCACCTCCACGCCCCAGCCGAAGGCCTCCACCCCGATACGCTCGTTGTGCCCGTGTATCAGGCGGGTCAACTTCTCCCCGGGATCGTTGTTCTGCGGAGAAAAGCCGTAGGTGATGATGCCCAGCTCATCCAGGTGCTTGGCATCGGTGAAGGCCGTCAACTGGTAGGGCACCACCTCGGCCTCGGGCAGGCGCTGCTTGACCACCCGGCGGATGGTGTCGAACAGCGGCGTATCGGCGGGATAGGTGAGCGGCTTCATCCAGCGCACCAGCTCCAGCGAGGCGTGCGGGCCCAGCACCCGGGCCAGGTCCTTGCTGAAGGCCTCCCAGTCCTGCCCCGGCAGCACCCGGCCGTCGAAGAACACCTCGGCCCGGGCGGGAATGACGTTTTCCTTCTCACCGGCCTTCACCATGGTGGGAACCGCGGTCGAGTGCAGCATGGCGTGGAAGAAACGGGCCTGTTCCTCGTCGAGTCGGCTGCTTACCAGCCGCCCGGCCAGGGGATTGAGCAGTGCCCGCAACACCACCCGCACCGGCAGCTTCTGGCTGGCGGCCACCATCTCGATGAAATCCCGCGCCGGATCGGTAACCTGCAGGGGAAGCCCCTTGCGATCCAGCCGCCGCAACGCCCGGGCCAGCCGCTGGATGGAGCTGTCGCTGTCGGGAATCGAGCCGTGTCCGGGCTGTCCGGTGAACACGGCCCGGCACCAGGCACAACCCTTCTCGGCCACCTGCACCGGAACGTAGTCCCGGCCCCTGATATTCAGGCGAAAACCACCCATCTCGCACAGGGCATACTCGGCCCGGAGCAACTCGGGGTGGTTCTTCACCAGGTAGGCGGCGCCGAATTCCCCGCCGGTTTCCTCGTCGGCCACGGCGGCGAAGATGACGTCCCGGTTCAACCGCTGGCCGGAACGTTTCAACGCCAGCAACACCGCCAGTGACATGGCGGTCATGTTCTTCATGTCCTGGGTACCGCGCCCGTAGAGAAAACCGTCGGCCTCGTGGGCCTGGAAAGGAGGCGACCGCCACTGGGAGGCATCCGCGGCCACCACGTCGAGATGGGAAAACAGCAGCAGGGGCCTGTCCCGCCCCTCCCCCTCCAGCCGGGCCACCACGTTGCCGCGTCCGGGACTGGGCTCGAGCAGGACCGGCTGCAGGCCCTCTTGCTCGAGGATATCATGCAGGTAGCGGGCCGCCGCTGTCTCGTTGCCGGGTGGATTGGTAGTGTCGAATTCGATGAGCGCCTTCAGGTACCCCAAGGCCTCTGCGGCCAGGCCGGCTGGTGGTGACCAGGACATCTGCTCCCCTTGACACGCAAGCCTCCACCCGCGGGTGGAGGGAAACCGCCGTTAGCGCCGGTTGCGTAGCTGCGAGATCTCGCCCACCAGCCGGTTGATGCGCTCTGTTCGTTCGCTCAGCTGGCGCCGCATCTCCTGCAGTTGCCGCTCCTTGTCGGACAGTTCTTCCTGCAAACGCTGCACCTGCGCGTCGTCGACAGGGGCCACCGGGGCCGGCGATTCCCGGCGCTGCAGTGCCTGCTCCAGCTCGGCTACCCGCCGGCGCAGGCTCTCGTCTTCGGCCTGCAACAAGGCCACCTGTTCGCTGCGGGCGGTACCGGGTGCCGCCCGCAGCTTGTCCAGTTCCCGGCTCAGCGCCTGGGCCCGCCGCTCGGCGGCCTGGGCCCGCTCCTCCATGGCCGCCATGCCGCTCAACAGCTCGCCCAGCTGCGCCTCGCGCTGCCGGCCGGCGGCAAGTTCCTGCTGCAGCTGCTCCAGCTCCCCCTCGCGACCGCGGGCCTGCTCGTCCATCTCGGCCAGCTGGCTGGTGAGCGAGCGTAGCTGTTCCTCCCGGCGACGCAGCTGCTCGCTCAGCGAGGCCAGCTGGTTCTCGGTGCTTTCGCCCAGTTCCCCCAGCTGTTTCTGCAGGGTGGTCAGGCGAGCCTGCAGGGTTTGCTCGCGCTCCCGGGCGGCCTCCACTTGCTGGCGAAGCGGTTCTTCGTTTTGCCGTTGTTCCAGGCGCAGGCGATCGAGCTGGTTGGCCAGCAAGCGGGCCTGGGCCTGCTCGCGCTCCAGCTCCTGCCGGAGTTCGCTGGTTTCCTGCTCCCGTTGTTGCAGGCGCTGTTCCAGTTCGGCCAACCGTTGTTGTTGCTGCTGCTGCTCGATCTGTTCCTGGCACTCGGCCAGCTGCTGCTCGGCCTGCTCCAGGTCCCAGCGCAGGTGTTCGTTCTCCTCGCCCAGCAGGGAAAGCTCGCCCTGCAGACGCT
>QMME01000185.1 GCA_003647095.1 Deltaproteobacteria bacterium | reverse complement strand
CCGGAGACCTCCCTCTTTCCTCCTCCATTCTTCCCGTGCTCCCGGCAGGTCGTCGCTGACGACCCTTCCCGCTCGGCCAGCGGGTAAACGAGAAACGTCTTCCCCGCAAAAAAAACCCAGTGACTAGGCCGTCCGTATTAGCTATGTTGTCTGTCAAGCCGACGAAGGGAGGAACCATGAGTGACCGCGGAACCAGAACGGTTCGGGTGTTGGCCCTGTGCCTGGCGTTGCTGGCGAGTGTCGCCGCCCGGGCCGGCAGCGCGCGTCTGTACCTGGTCACCGACTCGCCCTACGAGATCTGGCGCGGGTCAACCACCAAGGTGCAGGTAGTGGTGTTCGGGCCACGCTTCCGGCCCGTGGCCGGGGCGACGGTGTTCGCCGGCTCGCGCCGGGTGGGAGTCACCGACCGGGACGGCACCCTGGTGTTTTCCCACCGCCCGCGCGGTGGCTTCACGCTTTCGGCCCGTGCCCGCCTGGGCGGGCGGGAGGCATACGGCTCGGTGCACATGGAGGCCTACCGGCGCACCGGCTCGTTCGAGAGCAGCAACCTGTTCGTCTACACCGACCGCGGCATCTACCGGCCCGGCGAGACCATCCACCTGCGCTCCCTGGCCTGGCGCCTGCGTGGCGAGTTCCGGCCCATCAGCGGGGCGCGACTGGAGGTACTGCTGCAGGATCCCGGCGGCCGGGTGGTGGCGGGAACCGCGCTGCAGACCGATCCCTTCGGCGTGGCGGCGGGGGAACTCGATCTGCCCGGCGACGTGGCCGAGGGTGCCTACCTGCTTTCCGTCAATTACCACGGGGCCAGCGAGCAGGCCCGGCTGCGGGTCGAGCGCTTTCGTCCACCCGTGATTCGCATCGAACACGATCTGCCCCGCTTCATAGCCCCGGCCACGGCCGATCTGCAGGCCACGGTCAAGCTCTCCTACTTCACCGGTGGCCGGCCCCGGGGCGGCCGGCTGTCGTTGCGGGTGCTGTACGCGGACAAACAGCTGCACGGCACGCAGGTACCCATCAGCGGGCAGGCCAGCTACCGGATGGTCATACCCCTGGCCCCGGTGCGTAAGGCGGTGCCGGCCGGGGGGCGCTTCCAGGTGGAGATCAGCGCCCGCGACGAGCTATCCCGCCACGACCGCCTTGTCCGTGACATTCTCTACGCGGCCCAGCCCTACCTGGCGGTGCCCGATCTCGACAAGGACGTCTATGCGAGCGGCGAGGAGGTGACGCTCACGGTGCGGCTGACCGACCCCGACGGCATCCCGGTGCGCGGCAAGCGACTCGAGCTCAGCGGCGACGACGGGCGCATCAAGCTCACCGCCGTTTCCGACCCGGGCGGAGTGGTCCTGTTCAGGTTCACCATGCCCGACCACGGTATCAAGGTGCGGGTGAGCGCGGCCGACGTGCCCGAACCCCTGTTCCACAGCGACATTCCCTACCTGGAGCAGAAGCCGCTGCGGGCCCACCTGCCCCGGCCGGTGGTCACCGAACACCGGCGAATCCCCATCGTGGTGACCTTCGACGAGGACTTCGTGCCCGTCGAACGGGTGGTGCACGGCGACATCACCGATTACTCGGGTGCCATCACCGCCGGCTTCAAGGTTCGTATCCGCCGGAAGCATGGCCGCTACCTGGCCCGGGGCAGCTTCCGGGCTCCCTCCTGGGGCTCGATGCTGCTCACCCTCTACTGCGCCGGCCAGCGCCGGGAAGAAGTGCGCCACGGTCGCCGCCCGGCCAGCGTGGGCCTGCTCACCGAGGGCCTCAGTCTCACCGCTCATCCCGACAAGCAGCTGCGCATCAAGCTCGACGGGGTGCCCGATTGGGCCCGGCCGCGAGACCGGCTGCAAGCCCGTTTCGCGGTGCGCGATCCCCGCGGCCGGCCGACCACCGCCGAGCTGGGAGTGATGCTGGTGGACCGGGCGGTGCTGTCGCTGCTCGATCCGCTGGAAAAGACTCCCATGGATCGCTTCTACAACCCCACCCTGAAGGTGCTCAGCACCACCGGCTCGGACATCCTCACCTGGCCGGTGGTGAGCCGCAACTGGGGTGCCAGTCTCTACGACATCGCCCTGCCCCCCTTCGGCTTCCAGGAGGGAGCGCCCTACTACCGTCATCGCCGCCGGTACCAGGCCGGTGGGGGTCCGCCCGCCGAAAAAACGATGGATGGGGGCGTTGGCAGTGGCCAGCTGAGCGGGAGCGCGATCGTCAAGGCCCCGGCCGCCGCCCCGCAGCGGGAGGCGGTTGCCAGCCGCGCCCTGGCCCGCGGTCGGCCCGGGCGGCCGTCCCCGTCCCGGCCCCGGCCGCCGCGCATAGTCATCCGCACCGATCTGCCGGCCACCGCCCTGTGGGAGCCGCGTCTTGTCGCCTACCGGGGCCGGGCGGCGCTGGAAATCAAGCTGCCGGAGACCCTGGGCCAGAGCGAGCTTATCGTCGTGGCCAGCGATCGCCGCGGCGGCGTGGGACTGCTGCGCCGGGTGGTCAAGCTCACCCAGCCGCTGCTGGTGCAATCCGACTTGCCCCGGGTGGCCAGCGCCGGCGATCGTCTCCAGGTGGGGGTGCTGGTGCGCAACACCACCGGCGACAAGCTCACCGCGGAGGTGTCGCTCGAGGGGGAGGGGTTGGGAATCCATCCGGCCCGCCGGCAAGTGGAGATCCCCGCCCGGGGAGCGACCCGGGCGAACTTCACCATCAGTCCCGGCGAACCCGGACCGCACCACTACACCGCCAGTGCCCGGGCCACCGTGGAGATTTCCCAACGGCAGCCCGGCCAGAATGTCGGCGGCCCGACCTACCAGCTGGCCGACGCCGAGCGGCGCCTGCTCGAGGTGCGCCCGCGGGGCAACGGCCGGCTGGAAGAGGTGGCCGCCGTGCTCACCGGGAAACGGCCGTTTGCCCGTACCATCACCCGTGCTCCCGGCGAGTACCTCGAGGCCCACCTGGAAGTGGCCTTTCCCACCATCGTGCCGGCACTGCAGGAGATCGGGCAGCTGCTCGATCACAGCGCCTGGTGGTCGGACGGCATGCTGGCGACCTCGCTGGCCGCCTGCGCGGTGGAGGCCTACCTGGCCCGCCATCGGCCCCGGGACCCGTTGCGCCAGAGGCTGCGTGCCTACCTGGCCGGGATGGCCGGTGGGCTTCGCCACGAAATCAACCCCGACGGTGGCTTCGCCTGGTGGCGAACCGGTTCCCGCTCCAACCTGCTGGCCACGACCACGGCGCTGCGTTTCATGGCGGCGCTGGCCGACGCCGACCTGGCCGTGCCGCGGGAGCTGGTAGTACGCTCCGTAGAGTACCTGAAAACCCGCCTGCGTCCCGACGGCCTGTGGCCCATCGACGACATCGCCTTCTGGGAGGGCCGCACCGAGAAGGTACGCCTGCAGGTCTCGGCGCAGGTGTTCCGGGCGCTGGCCGAGGCGTTGCCGTTGTTGCCGGGCAACCAGCACCGGGCCTGGCTCTCCGAGGTGGCCGGCCGCTTCGGAAAATACCTGGAAAACCCTGTCGATCCCCTCACCGCCGCCGAGGCGGCCCTGGGGTTGTACGCCTTCGAGAGCAAGGGCCGGCGCCTGCCCAAGCAGGCACGACGACGCTTGCTCGCCGCCGCCCGCCGCCTGCTCGAGTTGCGCCGGCGCAGCCACTGGGAGCCGAGCTGGTTTCATGCCTACGGGGGTACCATAGAGGCCACGGAGGCGGCTCTGGAGTTGTTGGCACGCCTCGACCGGCGCGCTTTCGCAGCCGAGCTGCGCCAGGGACTGCTCTACCTGCTGTCCACCCGCGGCGAGTGGGGCCAGTGGCACTGTCCTTTCGGCACTGCCACGGCGCTGCGCGCCTTCACCCTGCTGCCGCCGCCGCGCCGCGAGGTGGCTTCCCGGGTGGTGGTCAAGGTGGGTGACAAGGTGATCGCCCGGGTCAAGGTGAATCCGCGCGATCCCTTCCTGTCGGCGGTGCGCCTGCGTCATCTCCAGCTGGGGCCCTATCTGAAGGAGGGCGACAACCAGGTTCGGGTGAGCTACTCCGGACGCCTGGAGGCACCGCTGCGGCTGGTCGTGCGGCGCTTCGGTTCCGGCTCCGCCCGCCCGCAGGCGACGGCCGGGCTCAGCGTCAGTCGCACCCTGGAGCCGGCTGCTCCCCGGTCGGGCCATCCCCTGCAGATGCACCTCGCGGTGGATGCCCGGAAGGTTCCCGGCGAGCTGCTGCTCGAGGTGCCGCTGGCGGCCAATACCGGGTTGGACCGTGACGCCCTCGATAGCCTGCGCCGCAGCCCGGGGGTGCTGGCGGTCAGGAGCAAGGACGACGGGCTCGAACTGCTGCTCCAGGGAGGAAAGGAACGCCGGCTGCAGGTTGCCCTGCTGGCCGGGCAGGGGGGCCGGGCCGAGCTGCCGGCGGTACAGGTACGCTCCCTGCTTAGACCCGAACTGGTCGCCAGCAGCACGGCCGGGACGGTGGAGATACGCTGAGGGATGCCGGTGCTTCCGGTTGTACCCCGGGCAAGTTCAACGTCGAGAAGGCCGGCTGGAGTTGGTGGCCGGTGCCCACCTGCGGGCAGTCGGCAAGCGCCACGTCGGCATGCCCTGCTCGGTGTACGGAACGTGAGGCGGGGGACTACATTATCCAGCGGCGCCTGATGTTGTGCAGGCTGGCCAGGAAAAGCACCAGGCAGAAGGCCGCCAGAAGTCCGAAATCGAGTCCCAGAGGCATCACGTTGGCACCGCGGGTCGCTCCCTGCAGGATATCAACCCCATAGGTCAGCGGCAGCGCGTAGGAGAGCGGGCGTAGGAACAGCGGCAGGCGGGCGATGGGAAAGAACAGCCCGCACAAGAAGATCATGGGAAAGCGGATGAAGTTCGAGAAGGTTTGAGCCTCGAACACCTCGCTCACCGCCACCGCCACGAACAGCCCCAGGAATGCCGAGGCCACTGCCATCAATAAGACCGCCGCCAGGAAGACCCCCCATTGCAGGGCCGACAGGTCTACCAGCAGCAGGGCCATCAGCACCGGCACGAAGGCATTGACGGTGCCGAAGATGATGGCCCCGGCGGTCTTGGCCAGCATGAGCAGCTCCAGCGGGATGGGCGCCAGCAGCAGCCGCTCGAAGGAGCGGTTCTTCTTCTCGAAGGTGACGGTGACGGCCAGCATGGAGGTGGTGCCGAAGAGGATGGAGATGGCCACCACCCCGGGAAGCAGCTGGTAGACGGCCTCCACCCCGCTTCCCGACTTTATGAAGAACATGCCCGTCCAGGCCAGCGGGAAGATTATTCCCCAGCTGATGTTGGGCGGCTTGAGGTAGTAGGCGCGCATATCCTTGTCCAGGATGGCGAGAAAGGCGATCCAGCTTTTCATCGGCGCCTCCGGGACGTTTGCGGTTCCCGGTTCATCTCGGCGGCCTCCAGGCCGGTCACCCGCATGAACACTTCCTCGAGGGAGGGCCTCCGGCGGCGGGCCTCCAGTACCTCGATTCCCCGCTCTTCCAGGTGGCGTACCAGGGACCCCACGGGGACGGGCCGGTCGGCCTCGACCCGCAAGCGTCCCCCGGCCTCGGCTTGCAGCCTCAGTTCCCCGAAGCTTTGCTCCAGTACGGCGGCGGCCTTCTCGGCACCGCCGGCACAGGTTATCTGCACCAGGTGCTTGCCCTGCAAGGGCTCCAGCAGCCGCTCGACGCTGTCGCTGCGCACGATGCGGCCGGAGACGATGAAGGCGATGCGATTGCAGAGCCGCTCGGCCTCCTCGATGTAGTGGGTGGTCAGGAAGATGGTGGTGCCGCCGGCATGCTGTTCGGCGATGAGATTGCGAATCTGCCGGGCGCTGGCCACGTCGATGCCGGTGGTTGGTTCGTCGAGAAAGAGGATCTCCGGCCGGTGGATGAGGGCGGCGGCGATGGTCAGCTTGCGCTTCATGCCTTTGGAGTAGCCGCCGAAACGCCGGCCGCCGGCCTCGTCCAGGCCCAGGCGCTTCAGCAGCTGCCGGGCCCGTTGCCGCCGCTCGGCCCGGCCCAGGCCGTAGAGCGCCGCGCAGAAGCACAGGTTGGCAAAGCCGGAAAGCTCGGGATAAAGGTTGCTCTCGTCGGGCACCACACCCAGGTGGCGCTGGGCGCGCCGAGACTTGCCGGCCAGGTCGTGTCCGGCCACCAGCAGGCGGCCGCTGTCCGGCCGCGCCAGCCCGGTGAGCATGTTGATGGTGGTGGTCTTGCCGGCGCCGTTGGGTCCCAGGAAGCCGAACACCTCCCCGCGTTCCACGGAAAAGGAGATGTCCGCCACCGCCTGGACCTCGGCGAAGCGCTTGCTGACTCTCTCCACTCTTATGGCTTCGGCGGCAGCCAAAGATCCTCCTTGCCGGTGAATCTAATTGTACGTGTTTCGATTGCCGGTCCTTGGGGCGCAGGCGCTTTCCCCGGAGAGCCGCCGCCGACGGCAACCCCGGAGATCACTTTTTCCGGCGGCGGCGCAGCAGCAACGCTCCCAGCAGCACCAGCCACCAGCTGGAGACGGGCTTGCCCGGGGACGAGCAGCCGCAGCCGCCGGCCGCGGAGGTGCAGACCCCGTCCTGGCAAGTGCCATCGCTGCAAGCGGTTCCGTCGGGAAGTGGCTGACTCAGGCAACTGCCGGTCAGCGGGTCGCAGCTGCCGGCCTGGTGGCACTCGTCCGGGGCCTGGCAGACCACCGGGTCGGCCCCGGTGCACACCCCGGCCTGGCAGGTGTCGCTGCGGGTGCAGGCATCACCGTCGTCGCAAGCGCTGCCGTCGGCCAGCGGTGGGTTCGAGCATTCACCGCTCTGCGGGTCGCACTCTCCGGCCCCGTGGCACTGGTCTAAGGGCTGGCAGGTGACCGGGTCCGAGCCGGTGCATACCCCCGCCTGGCAGGTGTCTGTCCGGGTGCAGGCATCGCCGTCGTCGCAGGCAGTACCGTCATCGAGCAGGGGGTATTCGCATTCGCCGGTCTGGGCGTTGCAGGCGGCCCCGTGGCACTGGTCGGGCGCGGTGCAGGTGACCGGGTCCGAGCCGGTGCACACCCCCGCCTGGCAGGTGTCGGTCCGGGTGCAGGCGTCGCCGTCGTCGCAGGCGGTGCCGTCTTCCAGCGGCGGGTTCGAGCATTCCCCGCTCTGCGGGTCGCAGGTGCCGGCCCCGTGGCACTGGTCTAGGGGCTGGCAGGTGACCGGGTTCGAGCCGGTGCATACCCCCGCCTGGCAGGTGTCGGTCTGGGTGCAGGCGTTGCCGTCGTCGCAGGCGCTGCCATCGGCCAGCGGCGGGTTCGAGCATTCTCCGCTGGCCGGGTCGCACACGCCGGCCTGGTGGCAGGAATCGAGAGGCTGGCAGACCACCGGGTTGCCTCCCACGCAGCTGCCTCCCTGGCAGGTGTCGGTCTGGGTGCAGGCGTCGCCGTCGTCGCAGGCGGTGCCGTCTTCGAGGGCGGGGTACTCGCAGGTGCCGGTCTGGCTGTTGCAGGCGGCCCCGTGGCACTGGTCGGGCGCGGTGCAGGTGACCGGGTCGGAGCCGGTGCAGCCCCCGGCCTGGCAGGTGTCGGTCTGGGTACAGGCATCGCCGTCGTCGCAGGCGCTGTCATCGGGCTTTACCGGG
>QMME01000184.1 GCA_003647095.1 Deltaproteobacteria bacterium | reverse complement strand
TCCGAGAAAAATCGCGCCAGTTCCAGCGGTTGCCGGGCCGTGGCCCTGGTGGAGAGCGCCTGCAGGTATTTCTGCCAAAAAGCACGGGCATCCCGCAGCTGTGACTCCGGAGCCGAGGGCAATTCCGCCCACTGGTGTTTCTGACAAGCAGCCACGGGCAGCAACAGCAACCAGCATAACAGTAGTTGCCGCCGTAACATCATCCACCTCCTTGCGTACCGGCAGTACTACCACCAGGATTGAGCGCCTCGCTGCTTACCGAAAGGGTGTGCCGGCGCAGGATGCGCTCGGCCAGGTGTTGCAAGCGCGGCAACATCCCCGCGGGGCCGAAACAGTCCAGTCCCATTCCCCGGCGTGACTCCACCTCGTCCAACCAGCAGACACGGGCCTCCAGTTCCAGCGCCCGCGATAGCCAGCCGGCCCGTACCCTCACCAGCACGCCCTGGCCCTGCTCCAGCAACGGTCCGCTGGTTCGCAAGAACATCCCCCTCAGGCTGATGTCCGCCACTATCCCGGAATGGAAACGCTCGGGTACGTAGTAACGGGCCGCCAGCCGGGTGCGGGCACGCGGATAGCGACGCAGTTGGCCCGGCTGCCACTTGCCATCGGCAAGATCACAAAGCCTCTGGTAACGCTCGGCATCGGCCTCCACGATCTCCAGATACACTCCCCGCGGTGCTCCCCGTCTCCTAGGACGGGCCCGGCGTCCCACCACCAGGACTCGCAGGGGAATGCTGGTGTTCAGCTCCGACACTGCCACATCCACGTCCAGATGGTGGCCCAGTTGCATCCTGCCCACTGCCGGGTAGAAGAGAATGCGTCGTTGCCGCTGCTCCAGGCAACGGGCCAGTTGCCGGCGATTGCTGAATTCCAGTCGCACCCACCTGTCCTGATCTTCCAAACCGCCTCCCCTCGCCTCCGCGGCGACATGCTGCTGCCAACAGCGGGATCTTGACACAATGATGGGCTCGATGACAAGTCCAGGCTGGTCAGGGGACAACCGCCTGTAGTAGGATAATGACAACCGGGAGGAGAACATGAACAGGTCCTGGGTTCTGTACCTGGCCGTGGCGTGCTTCGGCACTTTCTTGCCCTGGCCACCGGCAGAACGGGCGGTTGCCAGCGAGCCGGCCAGTAAGAACCAATACCGCATCCTGAGTAATATCTTTGCCACCCGAGTAGGCTTCGACTCCCAGGGTCACTGCCTGGCTCAGCGGGGAAAACCTCTCAAGCACTGGCGACTGCCCGGCTTCCCGGCCCGCATTCCCGCCTTCGAAAGTTGCACCACCATCAAGTCCTCACAGGGTAGCCGCGAGGTCGACTTCGTCATGCGCATCAAAGACGTCAACGGCCAGGTACTGCAGAAAATCGACGGCGTGCTGGCGCTGAGCGAAAACGGCCTGGCCAGCCAGGCGTTGAGCTGGGAACACCTTACCGTCGACAAGCCCGGCCGCTACCTGTTCGAGGTCGAGGTGGATGGTCAACTGGCCGGCCGCATTCCCATGCGCTTTACCCGCCGCGGTGGCAAGACCCGCTGAAGCAGTACCGGACAGATGCTGCGGTAGTGGCGTGCCGGCAACCAGCCTGGTCACTTCCGCTTCTTCACTCAGCCGGCCACCCGGCGTACCTTGCGAAAGGAGGGAGGTAACCGTTCTGTTCATTGCCAGACACCTCCGCAATGGTTTGCACCCTTCTGGAAAACTGCCATCAACGCCCCGACAGGACCCGGCGCGCAGCCTGCAGTGCCAGGTCACCGCTTCCGGGGCCGGCGGCGACGGGCACGTCGGGCTCGATTCCCGCGAGCAGGGTCCGGCCGGCCGGGGTGGCGTAACGGGCGGTCGAAAGCTTGAGCGCCGAACCATCCTCCAATTCAATCAGCACCTGTACCACCCCCTTACCCAGCGTGGTACTGCCGACAATCTTCGCTCCACGCCGTTCGTGCAAGACCATGGTCACCATCTCGCTGACGGAGGCCGAGCGGCCGTCCACCAGCAGCACTAGAGGCAAGGCACGCCACGAACCGGGCGCGGGGTTTTCAGAGGTTTCGCCGTGGCGCCGGCCGCGGCCGACCACCCTGACCACCGGCCCGGCATCCATGAACAAGCCGGCCACCGCCACTCCCTCGGTGAGCAATCCACCGGGATTACCGCGCAGGTCGAGTACCAACCCGCGCATGCCCATGTTCTCGAGCTTGCCGAGCACCGCCCGCAGGCGCCGGGCGGTGCCGGCCCGGAAGTTGAGCAGGTGCACCCGGGCGATGCCCTGCTCGGGGGGATCCACCGAGATGTTTCGCTTGGGCTCCGAGGCATAGGCCAGCCGGTGCTTGCGTCCGGCCACGGTCACCGTCACCTTCTGCCCCAGCGGCCCGCGCAAAAGGGCCAGGGCCTCGAGTTCGTTTAGCCTCTCCGACGGCTGGCCGGCAATGCTGTCTATGACCTGCCCGGGGCGAATTCCCGCCTGCCCGGCCGGCGAACCGTCCCGGACATCGAGCACCAGCAATCCGCCCCGCCCGGCCGCCGGCAACAAGCCCACCGAGCCCAGTTGCCGGGTGCCGTCGTCGAGCAAGCGCCGGTAGTACGCCGATTCCAGAAACACCGTCCAGCGGTCTCCACAGTGGCTGATCAAGCCGCGGATGAGCTGGTGTTCCATTCCCTTCTTGCCCCCGGCGGCCCGGGCCAGGCGCAGCGCCCCCAGCAGCGCCCGCTCCAGCCCGGTAAAGGACTCCACTGCCCGGGCATCGGTAGCCAGCTTGCTGGCGCCGGCACGAAGAAAATACTGTCCTGCCCGGGGGCCCAGCTCCACCCGAAGTTCCGGCAGGGACTGCTTGAGACCGCGCAGGCCTCCCAGCAGCAGGGCGTTGAGGTTGGGCTGATCCACGAACATCAATCGCAGGTGCCTGAGCACCTCGCGCAGGACGGGATAGTCGTGGCCGGCGGCTCCGGCCGGGCCGGCACAACCCAGTAACAGAACCAGCAGCACCGTGCTCGCCGTCCTTTTCATCTCTTTCTCCTCTTCAGTAGGTAATCATGAAGGAAGCGAACTCACCAGTGGGCGGTAGCCACTCGGCCTGTACCCGCTCCACGCGGGCGTAGTCCGGGCCTCGGTGGCACCACTGCAGCAGTTGCTCGAGCTGCCCTCGTTCGCCCTCGGCCACCAGCTCCACCGTGCCCTGGGGACAGTTTCGCACCCAGCCGGTTACCCCCAGGCGTTCGGCCTGGTCGCGGGCACTGGCCCGGAAGAACACTCCCTGCACTCGCCCGTGAATGACGGCATGCAACCTGGCAGTCTCGCTCATCCCCGCCTCCCCGGGCGCCGGCTCACAAGAGGTTGCTGGCCAGCTCGGCCAGCTCCGAGCGTTCGCCCTTGACCAGGGTTACGTGGCCGGCCAGCGACCGGCCCCGGAAGCGATTGACGATGTAACTGAGCCCGCTGTTCGACGAATCGATGTAGGGATTATCGATCTGGTAGAGATCTCCGGTGAGCACGATCTTGGTGCTGTCGCCGGCGCGGGTGATGATGGTCTTGACCTCGTGGGGGGTCAGGTTCTGTGCTTCGTCCACCACTATGTACTGGTTGGGAATGGAGCGGCCGCGGATGTATGTCAGCGGTTCGATCTCGATCATGTCCATGTCCATCAACTCCCGGTAGCTGCGCCCGCGTCTCTTCTCCCGTTGCCCGGTGTTGAGCAGGAAATCGACGTTGTCGTAGATGGGTTGCATCCAGGGATTGAGCTTGTCCTCGACATCACCGGGCAGGTAACCGATGTCGCGACCCATGGGAAAGATGGGACGCGACACCAACAGGCGCTGGAAAGCACTCTCCTCGACGGTCTTGAACAAGCCGGCGGCCAGGGCCAGCAGGGTCTTGCCGGTGCCCGCCTTGCCGGCCAGGGTGACCAGTTTGATGCGATCGTCTAGCAGCACGTCGAGGGCGAAGATCTGCTCCCGGTTGCGGGGGTGAATGCCCCACACCCCGGAGCGGGCCTTGCGTACCGGTACCAAACGGTCACCCTCGGGGGTCACCCGGCACAACGCCGCATGGCCGGAATCGGTTTCATCACGCAGGTGGACGAACATGTTCGGCTGTGATTCCAGGCCTTCCAACACCTCCACGGCCAGGCCCGACTGCTGGTAGAAATCGTCCACCACCCGGCCGGGCACCTGCAGCTCGGTGATGCCGGTGTAGATTTCGTCGACGGTGACTTTCTCCGTATCGTAATCCTGGGCGGTGATGCCCAGCACGTCGGCCTTGATGCGCAGGTTGACATCCTTGGTGATGAAGATGGCCGGCTTGTCCGCCTCTACCTCTTTCAACTCAAAGGCCACTGCCAGGATGCGATGATCCATCTTCTGGGCCAAGCCGATCTCGGCGGGGATATCGCGGGTGGCGAACATCACCCTTAGCACGCCCCCGGTGGGCAACTGCACGCCCTGGCTGAGCTTGCCGTCGTTCCGGTACTCGTCGATGTAGCGACCCACCACCCGGGCGTTGCGTCCCAGCTCGGACTGATCGCGTTTGAAGCGGTCGATCTCCTCGATGACGTAGATGGGAATGACCACGTCATTGTCATCGAAGGCGAAGATGGCCCGCGGATCGTGCAGCAGGACGTTGGTGTCGAGAATGAAGTTCTTTTTCATTTATGTTCTCCCGCCAGTGCCTGTTTTCCCGAAGATGGTCTAAACGGCACCACCCGGTTGCGACCGCCCTCCTTGGCCTGGTAGAGCGCCTGATCGGCACGTTGGATGAGTTCTTCCTTGTGGCGTGCGTGCTCGGGCAACACGCAGATGCCCAGTGACAGGGTAATCGAAAAATCCCGCCCCTGGTGCCGGAATTCCTGCCGGGCAATCTCTTGGCGAAAGCGTTCCGCCAGTTGCTCGGCACCCTGGTAATCGGTCTGGGGCAGGATGATGGCGAACTCCTCTCCGCCGATGCGGCAGACCCGGTCGGTGGTGCGGGCCACATCGTTGAGCACCCGCGCCACCCGGCGCAACACCTCGTCGCCCATGGGATGGCCGTAGGTATCGTTGATGCTCTTGAAGTGATCTATGTCGCACATGATCAATCCCAGGGGTCGCTCATAGCGTAACCCATCGGCCACGGCGTTTTCCAGCATCTCGAAGAAACGGCGCCGGTTGTACAACCCGGTCAGGGCGTCGGTAGTGGCCATGCGTTCCAGCTTCTCGTACTGCAGGGCGTTGAGCAACGCCAGCACGGCCACGTTGGAAAACACCTCCAGGGTGCGCTTGACATCGGCTCCCTGACCATCGCGGCCGCTGAAAAAGCTGTCCCGGCGGCTGGCCACCAGCAGCACTCCCAGGGGCCGGCTCTCGCCCTGGGAGGGATGCAGCAACGGAGCCACCTGCACCGCTGCCAGGCCGGGCGGATCCAGGCCCTCGCCCAGCACCACCCGCTGCCCGCGGCCGCGCCTGGCAAAGGCGTGGTCGGACATGATCAAGCCGTTCTGCATGGCCAGGGCACACAGCGAACCGGCGGGGGGAACCTCGGCGGCCAGGTGGCGCTGGCACCAGTCGGCAAGGTCTTCGGCACCCTCGGCTGCCTTGAGGACCAGTTCCCCCGTCTCCTCGGCCAGCACCACGGCCGCGAAGTCGGCACCGCCGGTCACCAGGCGCAGCGAGCCCGCCAGTTGCTCGGCCACTTCCTGGACCGCGGTCAGACGCAGCAACCGCTCCGTAACCGAGTACAACTCCTGATATTGGTGGCGCAGGCGATCGAGCTGGTTGAGCTTGCGCTCGGTGATGACGATACGCATCAGTTCCCGCGCCGCGGCCTGGATCAGCCTTTCATTCTCGTCGATGAAGGGTACGTCGGCCACGCGGTCGGCCAGCAGCACCCCGCGCAGGTAGCGGTGTCCGTCACCCTTCTCCTCCCACAGCGGTGCGCCCACAAAATAGCGAATGCCCTGAGGCTTGCGATAATAGCTGGCCCCACGCTCGGAGGGACGGGGGTTTTTCTGTTCCACCACCGCCCGGTTCTGCAACACGGCTCCCACCAGCCCGCTTCGGGCATCCAGCACCGGCTGCAGGAGCCCGCGGCGTTCCAGCGGGCGAGCCTCCTTTAGCTTGACCTGGCTCTCGTCCACCGACAGCCAGTAAACGGCCACCACGTTGGGCAAGAGGGCGTTCTCCAGGATCTCGATGATGTTGCCCATGCCCAGGCCCACCTCGCGAACCGAGCTGCGCTTGAGATCCTGGCTGCGCTTGGCGGCCGGCGCATCGACGTGGCTGACCTCCATGCCGATGAGGCGGTATTCCTCGGCCTCGTGATCCTTCTGCGCCAGCCGCTGCTGCACGCGGGCTTCGCTGCGGGCTCGCTCCGCCGCCGCCCAGGCCCACTCCATTGCTCCCAGGGCGAAACAGAAGCCGCCGCCGGCCAGCAGGTGTACCGCCACCAGGGACCAGGGCACCGGACCGGCCAGGCCAACTACCTGTCCGACCTCCAGGAGCACGGCCATGCCCAGTACCAGCAGCCGGTTGTACCAGCTGGAGTCGAACCCGCCGACTGCGGCCAACAACAGGTATTGGAGTGCGTACAGCGGACTGTACAGGCCACCGGTAACCCTTAGCAGGAAAAACACCGCCCCCAGCAGGTACATTTCCAGCTGGCGGAAATCGTGCCCCGCTCCGCCCACCGCAACCGCCTCGGGCCGGTAGCGCAGCGCCACCCGGTAGAGAAGACGCCCCAACTGCCAGGCCAGCCACAGGGCCAGCAGCGGCCATAACCAGGGCCGGGAGCCATCCCAACGGAAGGCCACCACCAGCACCAGCAACAAACAGGTGGTCTCGGCCAGCAGGTGGACGTCCAGCCACTTGAGTCCGTGCCCCAGTTTCCGGCCCACGGCCACCCGCTCACCTGCCCTTCTCGCCCCGCCGGGGTGCTTGCCGGTCGGCCGCCGGAGCCGGACCGGCGTCGCCGTCAGGTGAGGCAGTCGGATCCGGCTGGTCGGGCAACCGCAGCACCAGTTCGCCCGGAGCCACCAGGCCCAGGCGATCCCGGGCCAGGCGTTCGATGTAGTCGTTGCGTTTCTTCAAGGCATCGATCTCCAACAACAACAAGCGATTTTTCTCACTCAGGCGCCGGTTCTGCTCCAGCAAGCGGTCGAGCTGGCGGCGCAGGCTGTCCTGCCGGGCGCCACCGGGACCCATGGCCGTGTAGGCCATCCAGGCCAGGGCCAGGGCCGCCGCCAGCAGAAACAGGATCTTGACCCGCGTGTTCACCCCGGCCCTACTCTTGTACCGTGGCAATGGCCAGGCGCTTGAGGCCCAGGTTGGCGGCCAGGTCCATGGCGTGAACCACGTGGCCGTGATCGACGGCCTTGTCGGCCTGCACCACCACCATGGTTCGGGGATCCTCCTTGGCCACCTGCTCGAGCTTTCTACGCAGCTGCTCGTCGGAGACGGTCTCGCCTCCCACCACCATGCGCCCGTCCTTGAGAATGGCAATCACTACCTGGCGCGACAACGAGGGTATCTGCGCCGACTTGGCCCGCGGCAGGTCCACCTCCAGGCCCCCCTCCCGGACATTTACGGCGAAGGTTGTAGTGAGCAGGAAGAAGATGAGCAACTGAAAGACCATGTCGATGAGCGGG